>JAAZAW010000115.1 GCA_012514125.1 Phycisphaerae bacterium
CTGAAAGTGTACCGGCTGAAAGCCGGTGGAATTAAACCAGGTGCATGGAACTTAAATCAAAGACGTATAACATCATTTCAACTTCCAACTTCCAACTTCCAACTTCTAACTCCTAACTCCCTTTGCCGAACTCATCCCACGACGACACGATTAAATCGAAGGCTTATTACTGGGATTTTATGTGAGAAGATGAGTCTGGCGGCGATAAGCCCGGATGACGTGGATGATCAGAATCGTTGCGGTAATGGGAAACGCGACATAAATAACGGTACGCGTAAAACCAAGCTGTGCCGGGTGGCCCGTGGCGATCAGAAAGAGATACACGGTATAGAGGATGTAATAGGACAGAAAAAGACTTCCTTCCCAGCGGTCGATGACCATTCCCGTGAAAAAAATCGGCAGGCATGCCAGTGCGACAATCAGCATCACAGGGATATCGACATGCAGGACCGAATTCGCAACGATAATGCCGTTCGGGGCAAACAGAGAGGAGACGCCCAGGATGGCGAGAATATTGAAGATATTGCTGCCGACGATATTGCCGACGGCGATATCCCGCTCACCGCGAATACCGGCGACGACCGAGGTAAAAAGTTCCGGCAGGGAGGTTCCCGCAGCCACAATGGTCAAACCGATAACCAGTTCGCTGACCTCCCAAAGGCGGGCAAGACCGACGGCGCCATGCACCAGACATTTCGATCCAAGAACCAGGAGAACCAGACCGCCCAAAACGAGCATGATCTGAACGAAAATCGATTTGGCGTTCCCGTTGGGCCCCAGTTTTACTCCCGGAATACTTCCCACTTCGCTCTGATCGCGATTTCGCCGATTCAGACGGATAAGCGCCGCGATGTATAAAGAGAATAAAATAAGAAAAATAACCCCGTCGATTTTGCCGATTTTTCCATCGAGTCCGAGCAGAAAGATCAAAATCGACGCGCCGATCATCACCAACACATCGAACCGAACCAACTGGGGGAAATCGTCAACGGCACAATGAGTGCGGAGACGCCGAGAATCGTAAGCACATTGAAGATATTACTGCCGACGACATTGCCCAGGGAAATATCGGATTGTTCGGAAAGGGCGGCTTGAAGACTGACTGCAAGCTCTGGAGCACTCGTGCCGAAGGCTACAACCGTAAGTCCGATGACAAGCGAGGAAATTCCCGCCAACCCCGCCAATCGTGAAGCGCCCCGCACCAGAAATTCCGCTCCGACAACCAGACATATCAAGCCCAGGCCAATGATTCCCAGAAGTCCCAACATGGTTTAATTCCTGCGTTTATACTTTGATCGTGGCTTATGAATTCACCGGTTCGGATTGCGCTTCTGCCTGGGTATCGGATTGGGTTTTGGCGTAAACATCCTTGACCGGAATCCGTTTTTCCCGACCAAAGACCACCAACGCGCCGGCGGGACATTTTTCACACGCCGACCGCAGACTCTCGAGGGTATCAAACTTATTGTAATCGATGCTCGCCAGGTTTTGATCGACGTTGAAGACATCGCTCTTTTTGGCACAGGCGCCGCAACCCAGGCATCCGACTTCGCAAACTTCCCGCACGACCCGGGCCGGATCGCGATTCGAACAACCGACAACGAGCATCGCCTCCTGGGTAAAAGGAATCATTTCAATCAATCCGCGCGGACAGGCCTTGACGCACGCGCCGCACGAGGTACATTTGGAATAATCGAATTCCGGCAGCCCCCGGTCCATGTGAAGAGCGCCGAACTTGCACGATGCGACACAATCGCCAAATCCCAGACATCCGTAGGTGCATCCCTGAACGCCGGCCACGAGATTCGCCTCACTGCATTGCTGAACGCCGTGATAAGGCTTTTTGCCTTTACGCTGATGCTCGAACGCCGCACAATGAATGACGGGGCGAGTCTTGACCTGGACTTCAAATTTGATCCCCATGATCTTTGCAATCGCCTGGCCGATCCCTTCGCCGCCAGCGGTGCATCCTGTCACAGGGGCCTTGCCCTCGACAACCGCTTTGGCAAAGGCGGCACAACCCGCATAGCCGCAACCGCCGCAATTGGCGCCGGGCAGGGCGGCTTCCACTTGTTCAATTCTTGGGTCCTGTTCGACTCTCAGCTTGATCATGGCAATACTCAGTCCCACCGCCAGCAGCAGCCCCAATCCAACCAGGATGACCGGCCCGCCGACCAATACCGAAAGCCCAAGAATATTTGATACGTTCATCAACATGGTTCACTAGTCCTTCTTCGACTCAAAAGTAGATACACTAATCATATTCCCGTCGAATCTCGAAAACCAGATATTTCGATTTTTGTATTCGCCGGTTTGAAGTATCGGGTTTATCGCTTGATGAGGAACCCGGAAAACGCCATTGCCAGAATCGCCGCGGAAATCAGCGTGATCGCCGGTCCCTTGAAATAGCGGGGCACATCGGAAAAGTTGAGTTCTTCGCGAATCCCCGCCATGATGGTGATCGCCATGGCAAAACCCAGACCGCCGCCCAGGCTGAAAACCGCCGCCTGGATCAGGTTATATTCAAATTTCTGGATAAACAGACACGCGCCCAGGATCGCGCAATTGGTCGTGATCATGGGCAGGAAGATACCGAAACTTTCATAAAGATTCGGGAAGAACTTCCGGACATACATCTCCACCAGTTGCACCGTTCCGGCGATGACGAGAATAAACGTAATATATTGGAGAAATTGGATATTCATCGGGACCAGGATCATATGATAAATGATCCAGGTCAGTACCCCGGCCACTGTCATGACGAACGTGACGGCGAACCCCATCCCCATCGCCATATCGGTTCGTTTGGATACGCCCAGGAAGGGGCAGATTCCCAGAAAATATTTGAAAATGAAATTATTGATAATTGCCGCGGTAATAAAAACAAAAATCAAATCGCTTGTCATGAATTAAGCCTCCACACGCTTACGGGATCGCAGATAATTAACCAGACCAATGACCAGCCCCAGCGTCAGGAACGCTCCCGACGGCAGAACCATAACCACCCAGGGTTCAAAACTGTCGGGCAGGATCTGATAGTTTAAAATGGAGCGTGAGCCGAAGAGTTCCCGAATAACGCCTAAAAGGGTCAGTGAAAATGTAAAGCCCAACCCCACCCCCAGGCCGTCAACGAAAGAGGTCACCGGGCCTTTCTTGGCGGCACAGATTTCCGCCCGGGCAAGGATAACACAATTGACGATAATCAGCGGCACATAAGGTCCAAGTGACTGTGACATCGTAAACAGATACGCCTGGAGCATATAATCCGCCACGGTCACAAATGTTGCCACAATCAACATATATACCAGAATTCGCAGATGGGCCTGAAGCTGACTGCGAATTAATGAAATAACCAGATTGCTGCACACCAGCACGAACATCGTCGCCATTCCCATCGTCAGGGCGTTGGCCACCGAGTTCGTGATCGCGAGAGTCGGGCACATGCCAATCAACATCACGAGCGATGGGTTTTCCGCCCATAACCCGTTGGTGAATTGGCTGACGAGGTTGGATTTACTCATAATTGAAAACTCCTGTGTCAAAGTTTAATTTTTATTGTTGGATTGAATCGCTTTTCGGACCTTGCCAACCGCGGTATTGACCATGGCCGTCACCGCTTCGGAACTGATCGTAGCGCCGGTCAACGCCATGACCTGATGATCCTCCGTAGGAGTCGATTTCACCAGCTCCAGCGGTTTTTGGGCCGATTTTCGATACTGGGCACGGAATTCATCGCCTTTGATGCGTTCGCCCAATCCCGGAGTCTCACGCGATTCGAGGATTTCCAATCCGGTAATCTTCGAAAGATCGGGCGATAGTCCGATGAGAACCAAAAGCCGATCCCAGCCGATTCCTTCGCCGATCACAGCGTATCCTACTCTCGGCCCCTTGCCGCCGATCGGCAGCACTTCATAAGCGACGAGCGTTTTATCGCTTAATTCCAGTTTCTTCAGTTCAATCTTGAACTGAGCCTGTCCCTTTTCATCACGCACCAGCTCGCCCACCGTCGCCATCTGCGCCAATTCGCGAATCTGCTGTTGACGATTTTCGGCGATTCGCTGTTTGGTCGATTGATCCGTATACGCCAACGCCGCTCCGAAAATTAATGAAAGCACCAGCACCAGCCAGATTTGTTTAAGCATATTAAGCACGGACATTACCTCCCAAAGGTTTCGATATCGTATAGCGGGTAATCAGCGGAGCCAAACCGTTCATCATCAGGATCGAGAACATCACACCCTCAGGATAAGTTCCGAACTGACGAATCACCATCGTCAGCACGCCGCAGCCCACACCGTAAATCAGTTGTCCTTTCCGCGAAAGGGGACTCGACACCAGATCGGTCGCAATATAAAACGCTCCGAAGATCATCGCGCCGGCTCCCAGATGGAACATCGGGTTGACAAACTTTCCTGGTGCCGCCATATAGGCGATACCTGCGAAAATCACCGCCGAACCGAGCATTCCGAGGGGGATATGCCAGGTGATGGTTCGCCGTGCCAGCAGATACACCGCTCCGAGCAGCAGGGCGACGACCGAAGTCTCTCCCAGCGATCCGCTTGTTCGTCCGATGATCAATTCACGCAGCACCGGCAGCTTTCGATCCGCCGAACCGGGTTTGAGCATCGTCAACGGCGTCGCCTGCGAAACCGCATCGACGTTTTCACCGGCTACGGCTGCCGGGGCGGATGAATCAACCTTCCAGTCCACCGGCGCCACCCACGTCGTCATCAGCACCGGAAACGCCGTCATCAAAAATGCCCGTCCGACCATCGCCGGGTTGAAAATATTCTGTCCCAGTCCGCCGAAGATCATCTTCCCGATCGCGATCGCCGCGACCGATCCAAGAATCACCGCAAAATTCGGCAGCGTCGGCGGCAAGGAAAACGCCAGAATAATCGCCGTCACCACCGCCGAAAAATCGCCCAGCGTCCCCGGGCGTTTTCGAATCAGATTGAACAAATACTCCGTCGCCAGACAGCTCACCAGGCAAAGCCCCGTAAGCCGAATCGCGTTAAACCCAAACACCCACACCGCCACCGCCATCGCCGGTATCAGCGCCACGATCACGTCGATCATCAATCGTCGTGTCGTCGATTTGTCCGAAAGGTGCGGGCCGGGTTCGACGATCCATTCCGGTTGACTTGCCTCCGCGATTTTTTCCAGAACCTTGGCGTTCTCATGAATTTTCTGCGTCCTGGCATCGGAAAATTCCTGGCCTTTATCATGGCTGACATTCGAATTCATAACGTTTAACTCCCTTGAGCGAAACAGTTCGCGTTGTTCATCATTTCATTGGCTATTTCGTCGAAGCCGCTTTGGCGGCGGCTCGTTTTCGCAGCACCGCAGCTTTTCCCGACTTGAGATATTGTACCAGCGGCATCCGGGCCGGACACACATACGAGCAACAGCCGCACTCGCAGCAGGCCATCAGATTAAACGATTCCGCCAGTTCCAGATCGCCCATCTTCACCGCATGGGCAATCCGCGTCGGCGAAAGCTTCAGCGGACAATTCTCCACACATCGCCCGCACTTGATGCAGGCGGTCTGGTCCATCTTCCGAACTTCCGATCGACTCAAAACGGTTATCCCGCTCGTGCCCTTGATCACCGGAATCGAAAGATCGGGCATCGTCACGCCCATCATCGGGCCGCCCATCAATACCATCGCCGCGTCTTTCCGCAATCCGCCCGCCTGTTCGATCACCCACGATATCGGCGTGCCGATCGGAACGAAAAAATTCCCAGGCCGATTCACCGCGCCCGTCACCGTCAGAACCCGATGTGTCACAGGTCTGCCGCGGTCCACCGCGTGCGCCAGCGATATCGACGTCGCGACATTCAAAACCACAACCCCCACGTCCAGCGGCAATCCGCCGGTCGGAATTACCCGACCCAGCACCGCCGGCAGAAGCTGGCGTTCTCCGCCCATCGGATATTTCGTCATGCAAACCGCCACCTCAAGGTTCGACTTACCCGCGACGGCTTGACGCATGCTCTCAATGGCTTTACGTTTATTATCTTCAATCGCGATAACACCCCGACTCGCTCCCGTCGCCCGCATCGCCAGTTCCAACCCTCGAACCACCAGCGAGGGCGCCTGCTGCATCAGCCGATCGTCCGCCGTCAAAAACGGCTCGCATTCCGAACCGTTAATCACGATCGTATCGATGGTTTTATTCGGCCCGATCTTGAGCTTCACGTGCGTAGGAAACGTCGCGCCGCCCATCCCCACAAGCCCCGCGTTCTGGGCCGATTCAATAATCGTTTCCGGCGAAAGTTCTCCGATCGGACGAACCTCGCCCGCCGGAGACAAATATTCCTCAAGCTCCGCCTGAAGCTGTTCTTCGCTGGGCACCGATTGCGTCTTGATCGAAACCGCCGGCACGCGTTTGCCTGTCGGAACCAGACAGGTCGTCAGCGGACCCACCTTGCCTCCCACACCGCTATGCACCGGTGCGGAAACAAATCCCCCGGCGGCCGCGATCTGTTCACCTTTTTTAACGTCCTGCCGTGGGGTCACCATCGGACTGGCCGGTGCGCCGATATGCTGCTGTAAGGGAATCGTCACCTCCGCAGGCCAAGCCAGCGGTGTAATCGGCTGCTCACAGGTAGCCGATTTCGAATCGTTCGGATGAATCCCTCGCGGGAACACCTTTTTTCGTGTCATCTTTGCAATAAGTTTTTCAGCGATCATTTATTTTTATTCCTGATAAAGGGATTAAGAATACCACTTGAAACAATAATTATAGAACGTTCTCATGCCTCTTTCCGACAGGAATTTGATCCGGATTCAGAATCCGAATGAATCCGGAAAGTGAGCAATTTCACCAGTAAAATGGTAATCCCAGCCGTTGCCAAAGCGATAACCACCGTCATCCATACCGAGCATTGATAATACTGATAACTGATCTGGGCTGCAATGGCCGAGTTCAACAACGGGAGCACAAAAACAAGAAACGCGCAAACGACAAGCTTGAATCCCGATATCTTCGGTTCGCCGACATCCGCTCGCATCGCACAACAGGAGCACCCCGAACATTTTGTCACATCGTCATTTTTATCCACTTTTCTTCCTGTACTATCACCAGATTTTTGATGAACCCCAAGTCTATCCTCCCGCCGTCCGTATCGCAATCATTCCCTGGACCCTGTGATCCAAATTTGGCTGAAAATACAAAAAAATCAGAACATTCTATGGGTGATCTCTCTGAAGCCGGGGTTGTAAAAGCGGAAGGATATAATATTTTATTCATTACCAGGCTTCGAGGAATCTTTATCTTCAAAATTTTCAACAGGTTCAATGGCTCGAAGATCGGTTGAGTCATAAAGCCTGATAAACAAACAGCTTTATTCATGATGTTGTCCGTCGTCAACAGCCAATAGACCTCTCTTCTCGAAAATTTCCTTACTTTACACTTGCCCGCCTTCGACCGACCGGAAATAATGATCAAAACATCGTGGAAAACTGGTTTCATAACCTCTTAAAATAACGCGGCGGTAAACGCGTGCTCTTGTGTTTTGAGTCATGGAATCACTTCCGGAAAGTATTTCTTCATGCCGCTATTGATCGACGGTTACAATCTGTATCATTTCGCCCGAAGTGTCTATGTCGACGACGGTGTTGACTTGGCCCTGTCGGCCTTTGTCTCCATCGTCGATGAATGGACCCGTCGAAGCCGCATGAAAGTCACTCTGATTTTCGACGGCTCTATTCCACCTGTCCTTCGCCGGCATTCCTCGCAATTTGGTTCGGTCGGCATTGAATTCAGCGGCCCGGGCTCCGACGCCGATACCCTGATCGAACGTCATATCCTCAGTTATTCCGCCCCAAAATTACTGACCATTGTCTCCAGCGACCGTCGAATCCTGAAATCCGCTCGACGTCGCCATTGTAAAACCCTTACCAGTGACGCCTTCTGGAAAAAAATGGCTCAAAAGTTGACCGCCAAACCCCCGATTCCCGAACCCCGCCAAAAGAAAGCGGGGCTTTTCAGCCATGAGGTAGAGTATTGGCTTCGAATCTTCGGCCTCGATAAGGAATAGCGATTGGGGTTTCATCTTGTCGTCGTTTCGATTCTTTGATCCTTCGACAGGCTCAGAGACCGCAGTCTCGGCGACCCGAAACGGAAAAACAGGAAACCGATGTTGCCGATCAAGTCAATTGTTTTTTGCGGGCGTATTCAAAGAGTCCGTCTGCTTCAATGATGTCGGCAACGTCGCCGAGCGGCTTGATCGCATAGGTCTTACCGGTGGTCTGGTCGGTCAACTGATGTTTTTCCAGATCGATTTCGACCTGATCGCCCGTTCGGATTTCTTTGTAAAGTTCAAGATCGGTTTCCAACGGGACCAGATAGCCGCCGTTGACGGAATTTCGGAAGAAAATTCTGGCGTAGAACTGGGCGACGACCGCCTTCACCCCTGCCTGTGCCAGAGCGAGAGGGGCATGTTCCCGCGAACTGCCGCAACCGAAATTTTTACCGCCGATGACGATGGTATATTCGCTTTGAGTGGCATGGGGGTCCGCAAGGTTTACAAAGGGAGTGTTACCGCCGGGCAGACCGGACTGGGCTTTGGGCACACCGCTCAGGGCGTAATGGCCGAACATCTTTCGTTCTTCTTCAATCGACGGATTATAGCTGAGATATTCCGCAGGAATAATCTGATCGGTGTCGATATCGTCGCCCAACACAAATGCCTTACCTGAAATTTTTGTGTCCATCGCTTATCCTTCATTATTAAAATTGTCGTTGTCGGTTCGCCGACCGATTGTTTGATTTCCGATGAATGTCATCAGAATAGTCGCAATGAAGAGGAAAGTCAAAAATAAAGTGACGTCGCTCTGCAAATCCCGACAGTCCCGCATCGTCAACTTCCAGCTTTTCCCTCTTACCGACAAATGGTTTTTAACATCTGCTCATAACACGCCAATAAACGATCCGTACGAAAGTCGTTCGCCCGAACGGGGCCTGATTCACGATAGGTCTTCGCCCGTTGAGAATCGATCAGCATCTGGACAATCGTCCGGGCAAGAATCGACTCCGCCGGTGTCGGCGGAACCTGTGCCGAATGAAACGTTCCATCGAGTTTCGGCACCAAAACCCCGTATTTCGCATATTCCGGTTCGGATAAACGATGATAATCAGGATTGTCCGGAGCCAGGATTTCCCTCGGTCCGGATCGCACATCGGTCGAGATCACCGGCACACCCACCGCCAGCGATTCAAGAATGACGTTGCCGAACCCCTCCCACAGAGAAGAAAGAACAAAAACGTCGGCGTGCTTGAGATATTGAAAGGGGTTAGGCTTAAAACCCGCGAAAAAAACGCAATCGTCAAGTCCGAGGTCTTTCGTCAACGCCGTCAGAGGATTCGCTAACTCACCATCGCCCAGAATCACAAGCCTGGCGTTTGGAATGGCTTTACGCACCAGACCAAAAGCCCGAATCAGATGCCAATGACCCTTGGGCAGCGTGAGCCTGCCAACAGTCATAACGACAGGGCCTTGTGGGCTGTTTAAAAAATCACACGCATCAACGATCGGCTCATCCCCGAGCCGGCGTATTTCATCCACTTCGACAGGATTGTGGATCACCTGTATTTTTCCCGGCGGCACCGCGTATTTTTCAGACATGGTCTGTCCCGCGCCGGCAGAGGCGGCGATAAGCAAATCCGCCCTGGGGTAAAGCCGACGAATCAGGAAGTCGGTTCCCCTCCGTTGAACATCACGAAATTGGGGGTAGCTTTTATCTTCCTGAATTTCCACTACAGTTTTACAAGGGGTTGTCTTTGAAAGGACATTGGGAATATTCGCAGGCTCAAGGAAGCTCAGCATGACTTCTAATTTGATATGTCGTTTGAGTCGGCGAAGCTGGGGAATCGCGCGAATGGTATTGTTTAATCGCGCCAGGGGATTTCTGCCCGAAGGTTCCGGCAGGTTCAGGTCGATCAGTTCGCCGCCATAGGGATAATCAAAACCGGCGGTGGTGTCGAAAAGGATGGTATAGACTTTATGCCGCTGCGCAAGATAGCGTGAGACGAGCGAAGCGACTCGCTCGGCCCCGCCGCGTTTCAGAGACAACGTTAGAATGCCGATGTTCATGTGATTATTTATAACACAAACCGATCTTTATGTTTACATAATCCTGAAAATAGGTAATCTGTCATAACGGAATATAAAAAGCAGGGAGTGAAATAGATGATCGGTTCAGACATGAAACCGGCGATGCCGGGGTTCAATTGCGTCTGGACGGATATGGAACACGTCTGAAACAACCGGTTCGCCCGCGAATTTCGCGGAACTGCCTGCGATGGGGACAATCATCATCGTTTGTGGTCGGCTTGATTTCCATGAAAAGACGCCGGACGATATTGGAAGAAGATTTTAATTGCGGCAGAAAATATCGCAATATGCAATAAAGTAAGTTTAAGTTTATTGCATTTTGCAATGAATGGGTTGCTTTTTTTCTTCTTATTCATTCAAAAAAGCTTCTTTAAACCTCAGAAATCGCATTTCAGTAATTTGGCACGCCATTTGCATTAATTCTTGTCATGAAGATTGCTATGCCCATTTGGAACGAGCGGATTTCGCCGGTGTTTGATGTTGCTCAGCGGCTGATAGTGCTGACCATCGAGGCGGATCGCATTATTGCTCGTGAGAAGAAGGAGCTGGGTCAGACGCCGAAAGAAAAAGTTCAGGCTTTGATCCGGGAGAACGTTTCGGTTCTGATTTGCGGTGCGATTTCAGGTCCTCTGGCGTTGCAGGTCAATCAGGCAGGAGTGGAATTGATTCACGATATTTGTGGAGCGGTCGATGAAGTCGCCGAGAGTTACTTGTGCGGCAGTTTTTTATCGTCACGTTTTATAATGCCCGGTTGTTGCCGTCGTCGCAGACGATTTCAAGGATGCCGAGGACAAATGATGGATAAGTTTATATAGATAAGGAAATAAAATTATGATGATTGCCGTTACTTCGCAGGGAAAAGATTTGACCAGTCCGGTCGATCCGCGATTTGGGCGGGCTAAGTATTTTATTGTGGTGAATACACAGACCGGTGAATTTAGTGTTCAGGACAACAATGTGAATGTGCAGTTGGCCCAGGGTGCGGGTATTCAGGCGGGCCAGGCGGTGGTAAATCTGGGGGTCGAGGCAGTGATTACCGGAAATGTCGGTCCCAAGGCCTTTAATGTACTCAAAGCGGGTAACGTTCAGATCATCACCGGCGTGGCTGGAACGGTGCAGCAGGCCATCGACGATTATAAACAGGGCAAATTAAGACCCGTTGACCAAGCCACCGTGGAAGGTCACTGGGTGTAAGACATTTTTATTAGAAGGAGGCAG
>JAAZAW010000116.1 GCA_012514125.1 Phycisphaerae bacterium
AAGCGTTATGACCATTTCTTTCCTCATTCCTTCGAAAAGAAATGATAGGCCGCGCAATCAAAAAGTCAAAAGCGTATAATCCCAAACCCCCATTGTTGATGTGGAAGCTGAGGTTGGAGCGAAAGGGCGCGAAAAATATGATTATTGTCCTTCAGGCTTTTTCATGATGAGGTTTAGATTTCGCGTAAAATTCCATCGGTCAATTTGCTCCTGGCTTTGTGAATCGATCCAGGCTTGTGTGACCGGGGTGATAAACTCCCGGCTCAGATCGTCGTCGATCATTTTCTGGATTCGGGCGACCGGATCGGGGTCGGTGAAGACCGCGGCGATTTCAGAATCCCAGACGATACTGCGATAATTGAAATTGTACGAACTGATAAAGGCGAATTTGTCGTCGGCGGTCATGGCTTTGGAGTGGATGGTGCGCTCGGGAAGGCTCCAGAGATAAATTTCAACTCCCGCATCGATCAATTCCTGAAAATACGACGCGGTGATGTAGAACATCGATGGAACGTCGTTGGACTCTTCGGAATTTGTCAGGATTCGCACGCGAACGCCGCGGTTGACGGCGCCGATGATTTCATCGCTTAGCCAGGCCGGCGGATTAAAGTAGGGGGCTTCGATATCCACATGCTCTTTGGCGCAGCGAAGAGCGATTCGGACCGTTTCATTGAGATCGAATTCGTTTCGAGTCGGATTCTGATCGACGATACGGACGGAAAAATTTCCTGTCGGTTCGAGCGTGGGGAAATAACGGGCTTCCTTCTCTACCGGTGTGCCCAGAGCGGCCCAGTCCCGGATGAAGACCTGCTGCAAATCCGCGACAGCCGGGCCGGTGATTTGAACGTTGGTGTCTCGCCATTGATTTTCGCCCAGATAATGAAAGCCGAAGTTCATGCCGCCGAGAATGGCGAGCTTGCCGTCGGCGATGGCAAATTTTTTGTGGGTTCGATAGAGAATCTGATCGCCCAGGATTTTCGTCAAGGGGGGCATGAATCCACGAACGTTGACTCCGGCGGCTTTGAGCAGGGTCATCAGTTCCCGGCGGGAATATCCTTTTTGCGCAACCGGATCGATAATCAGGTTGACGGTTACACCCTGGCGGGCTTTTTCGCTCAGCAGATCGACGAATTCCTGGCCGATGTCTTCGGGTTTGTCGGTATCGTCGTCGATGTCCCACATTTCAACGTTGAGTGTTTCTGTGGCGGACTGAATTAATGCCGTGTAGGCCTGTCGGGAAACCGGTCCGTCGATGAGCAGTTGCATATCGCAGCCGCCGGTCGATTGGGCCGTTGTATGCAGATCGAGCAGAGTATCGATCGGCAGCGTCGAATCGATGGCGAGATCTTCTTTAATCGGTACGGCAATCGGGCTGCATGAGGACAGCGTGAACAGGGAAAAGACGACCAGGGTACAGAGCACGAACCGAATGGACGAAAACCAGATTCGTTTTTTCATCTTACTTTAATGTTCCTTTGGGCGCATGAGAAAAGAAATTTCGTATCGCGTCGGTTGTCGGTCGGTCGATGATCCCCCGGTCGGTAATAATACCGGTGATAAGTTCAGCGGGTGTCACGTCGAAGGCGGGGTTCCAGACTTTGGCGTCGGGCAGACTTGTCAGGGCGCATCCGAATTGCCGGACTTCGTCGGCGTTTCGTTCTTCGATGGGAATATGCCCGCCGTCGGGAATAGAAAAATCGAAAGTCGAAATGGGTGCGGCGACATAAAACGGAATATGATGGTGTTTGGCCAGGACCGCCACGGAATACGTTCCGATTTTATTGGCGGTGTCGCCGTTGGCGGCGATGCGGTCGGCACCGGTGATGATTTTCGTGATCTTGCCCTGTTTCATCGCATAGCCTGCCATGTTGTCACACAGTAATGTCGCATCCACTCCCGCCTGGGTGAGTTCCCAGTGCGTGAGCCTTGCCCCTTGCAGGACGGGGCGGGTTTCATCGGCATAGACCGCGAATTTTTTACCCTGCTGAAAAGCGGCGTAGATCACCGCAAGGGCTGTACCAAAAAAGCTCGTCGCCAGCGACCCGGCGTTGCAATGGGTGAGCACCCCGTCACCGTCGTTGATCAGAACCGAGCCATGATCGCCGATCGATCGGCACATGGCGATGTCTTCTTCATGAATCGCCTTGGCTTGGGCGAGCAGAACCTGAAGAAATTTTTCGCGAGACGGATTTCGTTCGGCGAGCGTTTGGCCGAAGCGTTTCATCCGGTCCAGCGCCCAGGAAAGGTTTACCGCCGTCGGACGCGCCGTTACCAGATAATCGCATCCTTCGATCAGCGATTTCAAGGGGTCCTGTCCGGAGCGGGCGGCGATGACGGCGCCGTAAGCGGCGGTCACTCCGATGGCCGGTGCTCCGCGAACCGCCAGATCGCGAATGGCGTCGAAGACTTCCCGGGTCTGATTGCACCGGATATACACCAGTTTCCCCGGCAGCAGCCGTTGATCGATCAATTCAAGGGTTCCATCGGTTTGGCCGATCCATCTGAGTGTTTCAGGGAGCATATTATCCTCATGGTGGGTGGGTTTGCACAACCCACCTGTTGCTGAATAGAAAAAATGGTGGATGTTTAAAGTCCACCCCATATTATTCGAACCGACGGCTGATGCCGACGATTCTTCTTTTACCCGCTAAACTCTTACCGCTTGCGATTGAAATACCGGACCGCCGGTTACCGGCAACGTTAAAGCAGCCGGGCGTTTGGTCTTAACGGGTGTCGCCGCCGATCCGGATTGAAAAAATTCGCCGAGATGACGGATTTTGTCATATCGCTGTTGCAATAATTTTTCTGTCGGGATGCGTTTGAGTCGGGTCAGCGACTCTGCGATATAATGTTCCAGATTCGAAGCCGCCACCGACGGGTCGCGATGCGCGCCGCCGAGCGGTTCAGGAATGATATCGTCGATGATCTTGAGTTTTTTGAGGTCTTTGGGGGTCAGCTTGAGACATTCAGCCGCCTTGGGGGCCATTTCAGCGGTTTTCCATAAAATGGCGGCACAACCTTCGGGGGTAATGACGGAATAATACGCATGTTCAAGCGCGGCGATTCGGTCGCCCACACCGATGCCCAACGCCCCGCCCGAACCGCCTTCGGCAATGACGACGCAAACAATCGGTGTTTGAAGGCGGGACATTTCCATCAGGTTCACCGCAATCGCCTGTGCGATACCGCGCTCTTCGGCGCCGATGCCCGGATACGCGCCCGGCGTATCGATCAGGCAAACCACCGGCAGGTGAAACTTCGCTGCCAACTGCATTTTCAGAAGCGCCTTGCGGTATCCTTCCGGATGAGCACAGCCGAAGTAACATTCGACTTTTTCCTTGATGTCGCGTCCCTTGCGATGAGCGACGATCATGCACTTGTGTCCTGCCAGACGACCCAAACCGGTGATGATCGACTTGTCATTGCGAAACTGCCGATCACCGTTGATCTCGCAGAAGTCGCGAACGATCATCTGAATGTAGTCCATCGCCTGAGGCCGCTTCTGATGGCGGGCGACCTGGACCTTTTCCCAGGGTTTAAGATTGCTATAGGTTTTCTTCATCAAAGTGACCAGTGTGCTGCGAAGCTCGCGGGCCTCTGCGGTGCAATCACGGCCTGTAACGGCCTGCTGGTGCTCAAGCTCGAGTATCTGTTGCTCGATCTGAACTAGCGGTCGTTCGAAGTCCAATATCTGTCCGCCAGGGAACTGACCCTTTTTACCGGCGTTTTGTTCTGCCATATTCATGATCTCCCAATACCAACAGAGACGCATAATTGTGCGTCTCTTAAATCCGGTATTACATCATTTGTAGGTAATAAGGATACCGTTATTTGCCGATTAAGACAAGAAGAAATTGACTTCCGGGGAGGCTTATGGTACGCTTAATGCACAATTTCCGGGAATATTTTAAGAGGTAAACCCTTGAAACTGCGCAATTTATCTAAAATTGGCATCGTCGGCCCCGGCCTGTTGGGTGGGTCGATCGGACTTGCAATTAAATCTCACAATCCGGGTCACCAGGTCATCGGCGTGGGCCATCGCACCCGTTCGGTGGATCGGGCGAAAGAAATCGGGGCGATCGATCAGGGATCGCTGGAGATTCGAGACCTGGCAGAGTGCGATCTGGTCATTATCGCCACCCCCATCGGACTGATTCGTCGAACGATTGAAGAACTGGGCGAGGTTTTGGCGCCCGACGCAATAGTGACGGATGTCGGCTCGACCAAACGCAGCATCTGCCGGTGGGGGAAACAACTGGCTCGGCGAAAAATCGACTTTATCGGTTCGCATCCTATCGCCGGTTCGGAAAAACGCGGGGTGGACTTCGCCAGACCGGACCTTTTCATCAACGCGGATTGTTTTGTGACCCCGATGGCTGGAAATAATCCGCAGGCGGTCGATCTGGTCTGTGAACTTTGGCAGACGCTGGGGATGCGCGTGGTTAAAACCACGCCAAGCAAACATGATAAATTATTGGCGGCGGTTTCGCATCTGCCGCACATGGTGGCGGCGGGACTGGTCAACGTCTGCGGCGAGGATCAGATCAAATTTTCCGGAACGGGTTTTATGGATACCACCCGCATCGCTTCGGGCGATGTGAACCTTTGGCACGACATTATCGTTTCAAATTCCGATTATCTATCCGCTATGTTGAAAAAGTTCACCAGCCAGCTTGAAAAAGTTCGCCAGGCCATCGAAAAAGGCGATTCAAAGGCGATTTGTGCTTTTCTGGAAAAAGCCCGCACTCGCCGCGAAGACCTGGTCCGATTCAAATATCAACAGCAGCAAATCGAACCTTAAGTTTTGCCGAGTTCATATAACGGTTCGCACGCTCGATATGAAACTTTTTTGCCCTGTGAAATTAATTCTGTTGCTATTGTGACCGGACCTTCTGCTCTGAATTGATATGAGTGTTTTCTTCAAACTCCTGCGTCTTGCTGATAATCTTTTGTGTGTTTTGGCTGACTTGTTGAGTCAAGGTCGTGGTTTGTTTGAATTGATTGCTGGCTTGGCTGACTTTTTTGACGATCGTCTCAAACGCCTGGGTGATTTGATTGGCGTAAGGACCGATCTTGCCCGCTTCCTGTTGGGTATTTTCCGCAAGCCGTTTGACCTCGGCTGCTACGACCGAAAACCCTTTTCCTGCCTCACCGGCATGGGCGGACTCGATAGAGGCGTTCAACGCCAACAGATTCGTCTGGAACGCGATATCGGTAATTGCGTGAACGATCGGCTCGAATTCTTTGGTAATTTTTGAGACATCGGAAATGTCGCTCATTAATTTTTCGAAATCGTTTTTTTGATTGTCGGTCAGACCCAAAAGTTCATGGATTTGTCCCATGATACCGCCGGCCAGATCACGGTTGTGCTGGTGATACCGCTCCAGGAGCGATTCTTTGTAATGGTGACAGTTCTGGGGTTTATTTAAACCATTACAAATCGCCACGGCCATCATCCGGCACGAACCGTAACCGCAGGCGGAACAATTATAATGATCTTCCGGCGAAAACTTATTCATGGCGTGGAACGCCTCCTGCATCTCCTGCTCGGAAGGATTGCGAACGATATTATTTCCAGAAAGATTTTCATAGGTCCTGTTGTAGAGGCTGGGTTTCCAGAATTTCTTAACGAGTTTTTTCATGGCCTTTTGCGTCCGTCTGGCGGAGGCAAATCCGCGCTTACGATAGTTTCGGCACATGCTTTCTTTACGCTTTTCAACCAGGCTTTCAAGCTCATCGGCCGATTTTTCCCGGCTGGGAGTCGCCGATCCGCCATTACAGCCGTTTTCGCAGTTCAGGCAATCGATCAGAACCGGAGCCAGACCGTTCGCGATCATTTCGGGCAGTTTTTTAAAGTAATCGTAGATAATTTCCCGTCCTTCGATCTTTCGGGTAATGGATCGGACATCGCTGTTCCACCTTTCCGCCGTTCGAAGAAGCCCGCCGGGGGTGGAAAAAAGCACCGCCCGCTCCGCCGGCGGATTGTCGTAATCGACTTGAGGATAATCGTCAAGCGAGGTGTGGTGATTTTTCAAATAGTCGAGAATAGAGTTGAAAGTAACGTTGTAGTCACCGATTCCGACTTCCTCGAATTCGCGTTTTTTTGCCGCACAAGGTGAAATGACGGCAAATTGATGACCCCGATAGGCAGGATAATATTCCCGTATCATTTTCATGATATGAAGCATCGGACTGTCCGCCGGGGCGAGGTATTTAAGAAGTTCAGGCTGATAAATCTCGCAGTAGGTCACCAAAGCCGGACAGGGTTGGGCGATAACCGTTGTGGGTTTATTTTTTTCAATATGATTCAGATAGGATTGAATGGTCAGCTCCGCACCAAAGCTTACATCGAAACATGCCTTGACACCCAGTGACCTGAGCCATCCATTCAGATGAAGATACCGTTGGGGAAAATTCGCCGCCACGGCAGGAGCGACAATGGCGACAATCGGAGTTCCCCGTTGAACATTCGCAAGAAAGCGATCCATATCGTCCACAACTTTTCGAGCGCCGTGAGTACAGGCGGATAAACAGGCTCCGCATCCAATGCACATATCATGATTGAGTTTAACATAGTCCCCACTGCCGTCATTACAGAACTTCACCGGGCAGACGCTGATACAGGCATGACAATTGTTACACTTCAAAGAATCGACTTCGATAACTTTCGCCAGTTTCTTTGCCATTTTTTTCTCCATCAAAAAAACTTCGTTTGCTTAAAGCAATTTTTTATTTCTTCTTTTGTACTTGTTATAAAAAATACGTATAACAAAACAACTATCGTCGATTATGAGTAGTTGCCGAATAATTTTTTCGTTAAATAATCTTTTTATTAATTTTTTTTGATACTCGAAAAATTTCGTTAGACGGAAGAAATCGCCTTAATTTATGGAAAGTGTCTTCAATAAAGACTTTACGAGATTAGTCTTATATTGGTTTAAGGTTTAATAATGTATGAAAATTATTTTTGTAATTAAATCCATTGATTCCTCGTTGTCCGATAAACAATTTATAAATAATGAAAAATACATGATAGTTCTGCCCAAAGATTGGCGGACCTTGACGGATCGACCTGCCGGAAGGTACATAAGCCGAACAAAAACACAGGTTGACGAAAGCGGGGATTGCAGGGCAGTGTTTAGATGAAATTATGATTTTGCGGACGACTTTATAATATCTCAGAAAGAAGTATAATAGTATTGTAAGACTTGGGATATCGAAGGGCCGATCGGGGTCAACAAAATGAGGCGGAAGCGAAAGGAGCTTTGAGATGGTCAAACCGATTGGAAAAAATATTCGGGGCATTCATTCCGTCGTCGAGCGTCAGATGCGCAACTGGGAAATTGTGCGAGAGCAAA
>JAAZAW010000117.1 GCA_012514125.1 Phycisphaerae bacterium
CTTTTTTGGTGCCCATTTCCTGGCCTGCGATGACGGCAACATACGGGTCGATATGGTGTTCGGCCCATTCGCGGCAGAGAGCTTCGCCGGGGGTTTGGGAGACGACCATGGCGTCGGCATTTTCAGCAAGCATTTTGAGCGATTCACGGACGAAGGGAAATGGGGGAACGCCCTTGACCATATCGGCGATTGTGTTGTTGACGGCTTCGGACCACTGGAGACACTGGATCAGAACCGGGTCGTTGGTTCGCTGAACTTCCTGCTTGAGGGCGGGATTGCCCAGTGGGAGCCCGGAATTGATGAAATCTCGCACGGCCTGGGCTTTGGGAATTTCGACCTGTCGCTGTTGAACTTCGCGTCGCTCGCTGAGCAGATCGAAGACCATCGTCAGGGCTGGGAAACGGTTGATACCTCGCCATTCGCTGTAGAGGTTGACGAACTCGGCGGCTTCGCGAGCGTATTTGGAGACCGCCTGGAGATTCCAGTATTGGATAATGTTGGGAATGAAGCACTCTTTGTGCTTGATTTCCATGGTATCGAAGGCACAGCCGTCGGAGTCGATACCGACGAAAAATTTGTGTTTTGGTTTAAATGATTTTAATGGGGCCGCTGGGTCTGTTGCCATTTAAAATTATCCTCTGCTTAAAAGATAAATTCTTCTTTTCAGGGTGGATTTTCCGAAAACCACCGCGTTTTTCACTTGAACCCAATGATGGATTTGAAAAATCCACCATTCGATGATTATACTCCGCTGAAGGCGGAAAAACCGCCGTCGACAGGAACGACGATTCCGTTGACAAAGGCTGCGCCGGGACTTACGAGCCAGACGAGCGTGGAGATCAGATCGCTGGGTTGTCCGAAACGGCACATAGGCGTATGGTCGAGAATGCACTGGCCTCGGGGAGTGAGCTGACAGGTTTTTTCATCGGTGAGGAGAAAGCGATTCTGGTCGGTGAGGAAAAATCCCGGGGCAATGGCGTTGACTCGGATGTCGCAGGAATAGTTTTGTTCCAGATGGACGGCGAGCCATTGGGTGAAGTTTGAGATGCCTGCTTTGGCGGCGGAATATCCGGGGATTTTGGTCAGCGGACGAAAAGCGTTCATGGAGGAGATATTGATAATGCTTCCTTTTTTCTTTTCAGCCATGACTTTCCCGAAAACCTGTGAAGGCAGCAGCGAGCCGATGATATTGAGATCGAAGACGAACTTGATCGCCTCGGCGGGGATATCGAAAAAAGAAAGATCGGGGGAGGTGGTGGCGTCTTTGCGGTTCCCGCCCGCGCCGTTGATCAGGATATCGACCGTACCCCAATTTTTGAGAATGGTATCACAGGCCTTTTCGATGCTGGTTTTTTCCAGGACGTTGCATTCGACCGCCATGGCCTGACCGCCATCCTTTTTGATGGCATCGACGATTTTTTCAGCGGCTTGAAGGCGAAGATCGAGCACGGCGACTTTGACACCGAGTTGAGCGAGCGCGGAAGCCATTTCGCCGCATAAGATTCCACCCGCACCGGTGATGACCGCGACCTGGCCTGAGATTCCGAATAAATTTTCATAATTGTATTGAGGCATTTCAAATCCTTTCGATTCAAATAAAATATCCTGCTGAATTCTAACCGGGTTTTGCGGCAGGGACAGTTTATTTTGGTTGTATGGAACCCCAATTATTTTGTAAATGGGTCCGTTGAGTTTGGTTGAAAATGGAAGTTCGCGTTTGGAAGCGGAAAGTGGGAAGTTAAATGTTGGAAATCAAAGGTTGAAAGTTATAATACGGAATTGACTTATTGAATGCGCGGTACTTTAATGTCAATAAACTATTTCAGGCAGTATGAGCTTCTAAATCGGGATATCGTGACATTAGCCCCCGCGCACGAAGTAAATGGAATTAGTATAAGTTAGAAGTTAGAAGTCAAAACGATGTTTGACCTCGATCATTGAGTCTGTGATTTCCGCCCCAAAGCCCGCCCGGGTGGCCGAATGCAAATTTTTGGGAAAATAAAATTTCAGCGACGATTATTGATCAAAAGAGGCGGCTCTTTATCTTATTTTAAGTTCGTCTTGTACGAATCCATCAACCCTTGTTCGGGAAGCACCCATATTTTTAACCGTCGTATGTCATGACATTGACATTACATATTTGACTGGTTATATTATTTTCTTGCAATAAAACATGAGGAAAAAAATGACAAAAGAAAGTTTGAACGATACACTCTGCGGTGTCTGGTCGGCGTCGCCCACCCCTTTTACCCGCAAAATGGAAATTGACATTCAATCCATCGAGCGAATGGTCGAGCATCACATCAAACTTGGCGTCAAAGGGTTATTTCTCGCGGGAACCTGTGGCGAAGGCGCGTGGATGACCAATGATCAACGTCGTCAGTTGGTCCAAAATTACGGTTAAATACGCAAAGGGCCGCCTGACCCTGGCTGTCCAGGTTACGGATAACTCATCGGCCAGGATTCTGGACAATATCAAGCAAACCCGGGACGACGGCGCCGATATCGCGGTCATCGCTCCGCCTTATTTCCTCCCGCTCCAAAGCCCAAAACACCTTTTGGATTTATATCAGACAGCCATCCGGAAAAGAAGGCTTGTGATAACGAATATCTGCATAAAGACTTTCACACCGCGCTGAGCGTCGGGTTGGATTATCTTCGACAGCATTACGGCGATGAATCGGTTCGTGAATATCTTCGTGAATTTTCTGAAACCTTTTACGCCCCATTGAAGGATGACTTAAAACAACGGGGGCTTATCGCATTGAAAGAATACTTTGAAAAGCTCTACAAGACCGAAGGCGGTGAGATTTCAATGACGTTTTCACCCGATGAATTCATCCTGCAGGTTCAGGCGTGTCCCGCCGTCGAGCATATCCGCAAAAATGGTCATCCGGTTTCGCCCCTTTTTTATGAAACCACCAAAACCGTGAATGAAACCATTTGCCGTGATACGCCTTTTGCGGCGGAACTTGTCGAATATGACCCTCAGACCGGACGAAGTGTTCAACGGTTTTATCGCAGGAGTTCGCAATGATCAGTTGCACCGATTTCATTCCCGCATACAGTGATCTTTTTAAATATCTTGAAAAACGCGGCGGCAGTCAGGCGGTTCTTGATTTCTGGAATGATCTCTCGGATCGATATCTGGATAATCTTCGAGAGTTGGTCAAAGCCAAAGGTATTCGCGGCTGCTGGGAATACTGAAGTCATTCGCTCAACGAAGAAGCCGCGGACTTTACCATGGAGCTTGATGAAGAAAAAGAAGAACTTAAGATCACCATGCACCATTGCCCATCAAAGGGACGCTTTCTCAAAGATCCGCGTCTGGCTCCTTATCACAACTACTGCGGCCACTGCGCAGTGCTCTATCACCGTGCCCTTGAACCTTTGGGGTTTACCGCGAACGACCTTGATCTTTCCCAAGCCGATAACGCACGCTGCGTTTTTATCGTCAGGCGGAAAAAATCGAAATAAATAACCGTTTCCTGAAGACGACTCGTCAATAGTTGCGGCAAGATGAGTCGAAGATTTACAGCCAACCGGTCATTTGTGCAAGAATTTTTACATAATGCACAAAATCAGGCCAGGAAACATCCGACGGGACACCGTGGTCACAACCGGGGATATAGCCGCCGGAGCGAATCACCGGTTCGATGCGTTTCATTTCATTTTCGATGACTTTTCCGCCCTTGGCCATGGCCCGTTTATCCACACCGCCTCGATAGGCTATATTTTTTCCGAATTTCTTTCGCAACTCGACGATATCGTTCCCTGCCGCCACCTCAATCGGATCGCAGACGTTGATACCTGCTTCGATCCACAGCGGGATCAGTTCCCCGATGTAGCCGTCGGAATCGCAAATATATAACGGAATATTGTTTTGATGCACCAGTTCGCCCCAGCGTTTCCACGTCGGCAGCAGGAACTCCCGACACATGGCCGGCGAAATCATCGAAAAGCATTTATAGGCCATATCTTCTGAAATATAAAAATAATCCAGCGAAGTCAAAGAAAGGGTCTTGAGCAGCATACGCGAGACATAGTCTTCCCAGAAATGGATCATGTCTTTGACCAGAACCGGGTCTTCGATAAACATCATGCACAGATTTTCAAATCCAACCCATTCCCGCAATTGCCAGAATGGACCTGAAAAGCTTATCCCGATCGGACGGGTACGATTTTCCCACACTTCTCTTTTTTGATCGGCATCGGCCGGATATCGCGAGGGATCGTTTGCGTCATAACGTTTTTTCATCGCTTCCCAATCGGCTCGATTTTCCACAGGGCACTTGATCCATCGCCGAGTGACGAAGTCGATTCCGCTTCTCAGATATTCGACGGTAAATTCATTGCCGATTTCGCAGATGTTTCCTTTCCAATCCTGGACGATCCGACTGCGTTCTTTTTGTTCGATAACTTTTTCTTCGAACTGGGGAATCATGCGTTCGTCAATTTCAAACGGTTCAAAATTCGCATCCGGAAATTCGGTTCCTCCAGCCTGTTGATAGGCGTAAAGCGTAATATCGGTGATCTCACGAGGAAGTCCTTCATTATACCAGCGTTCGCGGGTAGACATTCGACCGCTGCCGGGCTCGAGCGGAATGCGATTTGGTTGACCAAAACAAAGCGTTTCCAGAAATCGTTCTCTTGCGTTCATAAACAGAATCCTTTTTATGGACATAACGAAATAAGATTTCAAAATTACTTTTAACAACGATAATTCTAATGTTATGATTATATGCAACGATCATGGGCATTGTAATGGATGGAGCGACCAATTTTATGGACATATCAAACATCAACCCGAAGCCGGTCTATCGGGAGGAACGATTTCGAACACCGATGAATGCCGAGCGGGACATCGGACTGTGGGTCGATCGGATCGGACAGAATAAATGCCGGTCTGAAATCCCGAGACTTCGAGTCCTTGGCCAGTACGCCGCCGTTTATATTGACGAAGGCGAAGGGACATTCACCTCTCCCGTCACCGGGCGTATCCCGCTTCACCCATGCCGGGCCATTCTTCTTTTTCCGGAAATCCCCACCGCCTATTATCCGAAAACAGAATGGCAAACCCGTTGGATTGTCTGGAACGGCCCGGATGCGTTCACACTGGAACGTCTCGGTTATCTTCGACAGGATTCACCCATTATTCATGATTCACTCCAGGCTGTCTCTCAGGCCCATAAACGACTTGAATCCTTGATGACTCAGGAAGACCTCGCTGCGGTCCTCGAGCGAAAAAATATCGTTCTGGAACTGGTGCGTCGTTTGTTTCTGATGTCTCGGGGTAAACAACAAACCGGGGTCTTAAACGAGCAGATGGAAGAGGCCGTCGAATTTCTTCGACGGTCCTTTAACAAGGAATTTTCCATCGAGGACCTTGCCCACCGTTTTGCCTGCAGCGCCACCCATTTTCGACGCACATTCCACGCCTATACCGGACGCAGCCCCAGAGAATTCATTACGTCGTTGCGTATCTCTCAAGCCAAGGAACTTTTGATGCAGGGCAAATCGATCAAACAAACGGCTCAACTTGTCGGCTATCAGGATGTTTTATATTTTTTGAGAGTTTTCAAAAAAACAACCGGATTCTCACCGAAACGGTTTGTCCATGCGGCTCATCTTCACTGATATGCAAGGCCCCTGCTTTTATGAAGACGAC
>JAAZAW010000118.1 GCA_012514125.1 Phycisphaerae bacterium
AAGAAAAAGGAGTCTCGACGGTCCTTGTTTTGACCTGCCCCCCCCGAATATCGAAAGACAGCAATTGCCGTGCCGAACAGGATTGAGCAACCCTGTGTTTTTGTCGGAATTTCCGTTTTTTCCGGCGATATCAGGGGTATCGCCTCTTCCCGAACTTCTTTATTGTGCCGTGGAACCAAAAACATCGGGTTTTTCCAGAAATTTACCGATGGCGGTTACCCGGACCTTGCCGGCCTGAGTCAGCTTTGCTTCAACGACATACAAGGGCGAATCGTTGCGAATGATTTTGGCTCGCACTGTTGTCATGGGGCCAATGGCAACGGGCGAACGAAATCGAACGTTGAGTTCCGCCGTAACGGCTACGATATCGTGGGCGAACAGACAGTTGGTCATAGCACCGTCTATGATCGATGAAACGATCCCACCGTGTAGAACGCCCGGATAGCCTTCAAACGGTTCCCCGCAACAAAAACTACAACCCACCGAATCGTCGTCCGATGGTGTGAACTCGAGTTGCAGGCCCTGTTTGTTCGTCTGGCTGCAAACGAAACAATTCGGATGAGGCCAAACCTTGTCAAGGACGCAGGGTTGTTTTGATTTAATGGTCACAGACGTTTTCCCCGGTTTGCAGGTCGCCCTGGAGGAAGTGGTTCACAACATTTTCGGGTGTATCGACCGAGGCGCCAACGATGACTTTGATGCCGTTTTCCGCAAAAAGCCCCTGGGCCCGTTGCCCCATTCCACCTGCGACAATCAGGTTTGCGCCTTTTTCATGCAGCCATCGAGGGAGCAATCCCGGCTCGTGCTCCGGCGATTTGACCACCGTTTTGGTGGTAATGGTTTTTGAGGTTTCATCCACATCGATCAGAGCAAATTCTTCACAGTGGCCAAAGTGCATCGACAATTGGCCGCCCACTAATGGTATTGCAATTCGCATCACTTGAGACTCCCTGGAAATAATAGAAGGATTAACGTTATCAGACTTCACAAGAGGTTTAATAAGATCATGAAATATTTTAGCGGTTGGCAGACGGGTGAAATGTTCGACAAACGGAGTGCCGGAATCGCCCGCGACAACGATCTGTGGATCAAGCGGAATCCGACCCAAAAACGGCACGTTCATTTCCTTCGCCAAAGCTTCTCCCCCACCGCTTTTAAACAAGGAAATCCGCTTTCCGCAATCGGGGCAAATCAACCCGCTCATATTTTCGATAATTCCCGCCACGGGCAGTGAAACCGCCTGACAAAATGAGACCGAACGACGGACATCGGCAATCGCAAGATTCTGCGGCGTGGTCACAACGACGGCCCGGGCGGACGAGCCGATCAACTGCGCCACAGCCAGAGGTTCATCACCCGTTCCCGGCGGACAATCGACGACCAGGTAATCAAGCTTGCCCCATTTAACGTCTTTCAGAAATTGACGAATCATGTGATACTTGGCAGGCCCTCGCCAGATCACCGGACGCGATTTATCTTCCAGCATAAAGCCAACGGAAATCACCTTCAGGTTTTCGCCCAGAACGATCGGAAGGAACATCGAATCTTCGACGTCAATCCGTCGGCCCTCAATCCCCAGCAGGGTTGGAATACTCGGACCATGGACATCCACATCTAAAAGCCCCACTTTCTTACCCATCGATGCCAGGGCCGTTGCAAGATTCACCGCGACCGTGCTCTTGCCGACTCCGCCCTTACCCGAAAGGACCAGTAATTTTTTGCCGATTTCCTGCATTCGCTCCTGCAGGATCAAAGCTTCCATCTGTTGCTGGATTTCGTCCTGACCCTGTTGTTTTTGAAATTCACACGACGACATGATACTCCTATCGATTTAAATAATGTTCAATATTTTTCCAGACGGTTTCAATATCCCGGGCCAACCCATTGCGGGTAAATTCCACAACGGCTTGCCGATGAATCATCGCCTGGGTCACTGTACGATCATACCGAATTCTGCCGGCGAAGAATAAGCTATTTTTCTTCACCGTCTCCTC
Source organism: Phycisphaerae bacterium (assembly GCA_012514125.1). GTDB lineage: Bacteria > Planctomycetota > Phycisphaerae > JAAYCJ01 > JAAYCJ01 > JAAZAW01. Next base: position 1,995 of record JAAZAW010000118.1, read on the forward strand.
GATTTGTCCGCTAACCGACGCGTTAATATCCCATTTATTGACGCAGACCATGGTCGGAACGTTAAAATGTCTGGTCAAACCGGCCACCCGTTCCATATCGTGCAAACCACTCACGGTCGGTTCGGACACAATCAACACCAAATCCGCTCCGGTCACCGAAGCGATCACCGGACAGCCGATACCGGGCGAACCGTCAATAAGAAGCAACTCCTTCTTTTGCGACTCCGCCAACTCGCGGGCCTTGCTTCGCACCAGAGAAACCAGTTTACCGGAATTTTCTTCCGCGATGCCCAACTTGGCATGAACCATCGGACCGAATCGCGTTTCAGAGGCAAACCATTGACCATTGATCGACGGTTTCATGTCAACGGCACCAATCGGACAGACTTCCAGACACACACCGCAGCCTTCGCACGCGATCGAATCCACCCGGCACGTTTTCCGAACAAAATCATTTGCCGGACCCTTAAGGGATATTGCCGAAAATCGACAGATGTTTTGACACTTCATGCAACCGATACATTTTGCGGCATCGATCACGGCAAGCGATCCGCCGCTAAAATCAGTCGCTTCGTTAATCTTCGGTTCAAGCACCAGATGCAAATCTGCCGCATCGACGTCACAATCGGCCAAAACAACCTGATCACGCGCCAACGCCGCCAGCGACGCGACCAGCGAAGTTTTTCCCGTTCCACCTTTTCCGCTAATGACCACCAGTTCCTTCACAGGGCAATTTCCTTTCCAGCCAATAATGCCTCATCGAAGATTCGTTTGAGGATGATCTGAAAATTCTCGGCATATTTCGGAATCGCCCGACTGATCAACTCGCCGCGAGAATACGCTTCGGCAACCGCGCGATCATCGACAATTTTCCCCAACACGGGAATATTCCGCTCCCGGCAATAATCAAAAACATCCTCATTGCCGGTGTCGGCTCGATTGACGATGATTCCCATCGGACGCTCAAGAACCTTGACCATTTCAACCGCCAGCTTCAGGTCGTTTAACCCAAAAGGCGTCGGTTCGGTCACCAGCACAACATAATCGCTCTCACGCACCGTCTCAACCACCGGACACGATGTTCCCGGCGGAGCATCAACGAAAACAATCTCCGCCGAAGCAGGAACCGACTTGACGGCGCGAATTAACGGCGGACTGATCGCCACACCAATCTTGAGTACGCCTCTGGCAAAATCGATTGCTCCGCTCACACCTGAATCCACCACCCCAATCGGCCAGTTTTCCTCTTCAATTGCGCCGGAAGGACAAACAAGCGTGCATCCGCCGCAGCCATGACACATCTGCGGATTGACCAGAACAGTCTGACCAACACAAACAATCGCACTGAATCGACACACCTGCGCACAACGTTGACAATGAATACATTTTGCCTCATCGACTTTCGGTACAGGAATACTAATTGTTTTCTGCGACGTCAGCGTCGGGTGTAAAAACAAATGCCCATTGGGTTCTTCCACGTCGCAATCGATATACGCAACTTCTTTTCCCGATTGTGCCGCGACGTACGCAAGATTCGTTGCAATAGTCGCTTTGCCCGTCCCGCCTTTTCCGCTGGCAATGGTTATTTTCATTTCATCATCTTTCCATTAAGCGAATCGCATCTTTCGGGCATATCAGAACACACTGCCCGCAACCGATACACACCTTAGGATCAATCACCGTTCGATCGTTACTGAACAAAATCGCCGACACCGGACAAACATCGGCGCAAACGCCGCAATGCGTGCAGCGCGACAAATCCACCGATGCCAATACAGATCGTCGCCCCATGACCGGTTCCTGCGACGGTAAGGTCGGCATCGACCGTGAACGACGAAAAATATTGAAAATCCTCCACCAGCCGCCGCTGCTGTTGCTTTGCTGATTTCGATATCCGCAACGTCCACGGCCTCGCACTGTCCCGGGACCGCGACCCGCCGGTCCCGTACCGTCACCATAAGGTGCCATGAATATCTCCTATTGGTCTTTCGGAGCCGATTTTAATTGTTCGATCCGGGCACGAAGCTCGTTCAAATCCACTTCCATAGCCTGGGCTTCCTGCTCCATGGCCGACACGTCATCTTCGATGTTCCAGGCCGAAACGTTTCGTCCATATCCCATGGGTCTGGTCGCACCAAATCCGTTGAAACGATTTCGCCAACCCATACCCCAACCTCGTCCCTGACCCATGGCTCGTCCAAAACCGATTCGATTAACGAAACTCGCTCCAACGCGAACCGCGCAAAATCCCATCCCTCGTCCTGTCATCGGGCCATAGCCCATCGGTCCTGTTCCGTCTCCGCGTGGCA
>JAAZAW010000119.1 GCA_012514125.1 Phycisphaerae bacterium
AAAAATCCATCCACCTCCGCTACGCCGGCAAAATCCCCACCCCCAAAGGCCCGGGCTTAGGCATCGAAATCGACCCAGCCAAACTAAAAAAATACGCCGCCAGCGAACCCATCGGCATCATACTGTAGCAGATATTCACTCCCTGAACCTGTCGAAAAACATCAATCCTTATTTTATCACCTCTTGGTAGGGTGGGTTTTCCGAAACCCACCTTTTCATCCAAATTCAAAACAATCGGTGGATTTTAAAAAACCACTCTGCATCGCTTTTTCCCTTGAAACATTTGGAATGGTAAATTGTTGAAATTTTAGAATCCAATTTGAATCTGGGAAGATTGATTTACACCTAAGATATATGTATTATGTCATTACTAAAAGGAGCTTTTAAATTTATGGCAATACCTGATTTCCAGACGATTATGCTTCCCTTGCTGAAATTCTGTGCAGATAGCTTTGAACATACACGAAAAGATACTATCGACTATCTGGCTCGTGAATTTACCATAACGGACGAGGAACGCAGGCAATTACTGCCAAGTGGAAGTCAGAACATTTTTGATAATCGTGTCGCATGGGCACGGTCTTATTTGAAGATGGCTGGACTTATCATTAATACCAAACGCGGCGTTTTTAAAATTACAGATCGGGGCAGACAAGTTCTTTCACAAAATCCCAACCGTATCGATATTAAATTTCTTCGACAATTTCCCGATTTTGAAGAAATGCGACATGGCCGACAAAAATCTACAGCCAACAAAGAAATATCTATAAATGAAGATCAGCCAACCGCGACGCCACAGGAACAACTGGAAGACGCTTATGAAATACTGCGAAGAAGTCTGTCTCAGGATATTCTGACTCGCCTGAAAACTTCATCGCCCCGTTTCTTTGAGAAAGCTGTTGTGGAAGTGCTCGTAAAGATGGGATACGGCGGTTCGCGAAAAGATGCCGGCCAGGCAATCGGATGCAGCGGCGATGAGGGAATTGATGGCATTATCAAAGAAGACCGCCTTGGTCTTGACATCATCTATATTCAGGCCAAACGATGGGAAAATACCGTTTCACGCCCGGAAATTCAGAAATTTGCAGGCGCTTTGCAGGGGAAACGTGCTCGAAAAGGAATCTTCATAACTACATCGGATTTTTCAAAAAGTGCTTTGGAATACGCGTCGGCAATTGACAGTAAAATCATTTTGATTGATGGCCAACAGTTGGCCCAATATATGATGGATTTCAATGTCGGAGCTGCTACAGAAATCACTTACGAAGTCAAACGGCTTGATTTGGATTATTTTGATGAATTGGCCGAATGACTAACGTAGGTAATATATGGTTTTATTTTCTCTTAAGCGGGGCCATACTAATCCTGTCGTTCGAGGAGAACATTTTGCCTTTTGAGTTGCATCTGCAAATCGGCGATCTCAACTTTTGAAATATCACCTTCCGTTTTCACCGCAGCCATGGCCGCCGCCACCCCTGCCGCTTCCCCCGTCACCGCACAGGTCGGAATTACTCGCGTCACATCCCACGCGGTATTCGCGGAAATACATCGACCCGCGGTAATCAAATTGGTCGTCTTCACCGCCGTCAAAACCCGCAACGGCAAATAGTAAATCGGCCCGTTTTTCCGCCAGTCGCCCGTCATTCCAACACAATCGTCAAACCATCGATGATCGTCGGTTTCGTTAAGTTCAATCCGCCCCTTGAGTCGTCGGGTCATCCGAAGGCAGGGAATCGTCGGCGGCAATATCGGCTCGATACGAAAGTCGGGATATTTTTTTTGCAGTATCTTCAACTCTTCCCGAATCAACTTACGCGTCTCAAGAACCTGCTCGCTGACATCCTTTCCGCGATCGCCCGCATAGGCAAAATCATCTTCAGGCATCTTCCCGCCCAGCGGATCAAACCCCTTTGAAAGACAATTTAACTCAACTTTCCCGCCCTTACTGTAGTAAAACCATCCCGAACGAACATTCGTCCTGAGTGAAATCATCTCTTCACCGGCCCTGGCACAAACGTCCGCATCGCCCGACGCATCCACCACCGCCTTGCACTTTATCGCCAATCGACCGCTCTTGTTCTCCACAAGGACCCACTCGATTTTTTCACCGGATTTAACCACCTCGCAAAAACGCGTATCGTACCAGACATCCACACCTGCCCCGACAACCGCTTCCTCCAGTGCCAGCATATAGGAAGCGGGGTTAAATGCCACCTGATATCGCAGAGATTTGCGTTCTTCTTTTCCACCTCCTTCACGCCAACAGCAGGGAATCGCATCGGGAGTCTCCCGCACCGAAAGTTTTAAAAGTTCCTCGCCGATCCCTCCAATCACCTGGCGACCCATCCCATCGCAAAGCGGCAGATAAATAATCACATTCCCCAGCGTTGCAAGCCCGCCAAGCCCGAACATTTTTTCCAGCAGACAAACCTTCGCCCCGTTCCTCGCCCCCGCCAATGCCGCCGCCACTCCGGCGATCCCGCCGCCCACCACAACCACATCATATTCCCCTGCCTCAGGAATCCGTCTTTCCGATTCAATCAACATATCCATCTTCTCCTCAAACAAAGTGTTCAGCAATCTCACCCGTCATCCTACAGCAACGGCGCCGGTTGGGTTGTCTGAACAATTTTATATTTCTCGATCAGTTTCAAAATCTTCGGCTGATCAGGATCAAGCTCAAGACTCCGATACCAGTGCCGAAGCGCTTCGGCCCGCAGGTCCATCTTCGATGGATCCTTCAGATATATCGTCATCAGCACCACCCCCTGTCCGGTGTGCGCCGTTGGCGACTTTTCATCATGCTCAAGCGATTTATCATAAAGCCTGCGAGCCTCATCGAGTTTATTTTGTCGATAATAACAATACCCCAGCCGTTCACTGCCGACCGCCGAATCAGGCTCAAGCTCCATCGCTTTCTTAAAAGCCTCTTCCGCCGGCCCGAATCGCTCCTGCTTCATGTACGTGGTACCCAGATTAATCAGCACCATCGGCTGTTTTTCATCTTTCTCCAGCGATTCCTTATACGCCCGAATCGCTTCGAAATATTTTCCCTGAATATCATATGCGACGCCCAGGTTGGAATACGCAAACGCACTGTCCGGATTGATTTTCACCGCCTGACCGAAGCGCTCAATGGCCTGGCCCACCAATTGCATCTGCAAATAGCACACTCCCAGATTCAACTGCGCGTCGAATGAATTCGATTCCAACTCTACCGCGTGCAAATACGCCCGAATCGCCTCACGCAAATATCCCATTTTCTGATAAAGTCCCGCCAGCGACAGCACATCCGGAAAATTAAACGGATCGACCCGAACCGCCTGCTGATACGCCTCCAACGCTTCGTCATTTTGCCCCAGCGATTGATAAATCTGTCCCATGCGTGAATACGCCACCGCCATCTGAGGGTTCAGTTTGACGGCTTCACGAAATTCCTTCAACGCCAATTGATAATCCTGAGCTTCCATCAGCAAAACACCACGAACCGCGCGATCCGTCGCCCAACTGTTCTGAATTTCCTGGCACGACGGTAAAACGCCGGTCAGCATCAACATACCCATCAGGAGAATCATTTTCTTTCGCATCGCACACCATCTTCCTCTTCGTTCAACGTTGGAAGTTCAATGTTGAATGTTCGAGTGCTCTGTTGAGAACAAACGTTTACTCGGACCCTGAGCCTGCCGAAGGGTCGCAAGAGTGCGGAAACGATCCAGAAAAAGACCCTTCGGCAGGCTCAGGGTCCGGACTTTGGCCGTTTCAGTACTATGATTTCAACAGAGCATGTTCGACGTTCACACTCTTTTCTTAATTTTAAATTTTGTAATTTACACTTTGCATTTTGCACTATTTAATTTTCTTTTTTTATGCTTTAAGATCCGAACCGATCATTCCCATAAACTCACCTCGCCGATTATCGATCTGCGATCGGCTCATGTTCATAATCCCATTGAGCGAAAAACTCTCCACGGCGAACGAAGCAACGATCGTTCCATAAATCAACGCATGAACCAGCGCACCGAAATCCGTCTTAT
>JAAZAW010000120.1 GCA_012514125.1 Phycisphaerae bacterium
CGGAATTGACTTATTGAATGCGCGGTACTTTAATGTCAATAAACTATTTCAGGCAGTATGAGCTTCGAAATCGGGATATCGTGACATTAGCCCCCGCGCACGAAGTAAATGGAATTAGTATTAAATGGATTTAAGTCTTTGTGGGAACATTGAAGGTTCGGGGAAAGAGGATTTAGTTGCCGGTTCAGTGGCCTGGGGCGGGAATGAAGGCAGATTTATTATTTTTATTTAATATAATTTAGCTATTTCACCAAATGGTCCGAATGGATTTGATCTGAGTCGTCCAATCCATAAAAATATATAAAAATTTGATTATTTGTCTTGAAATAATACCAGCTTGGTATTATATTTAACATATATCACACCAAATCGGTATTGTGATCTGATGAAAAATCAGAAGGTGGAAAATGCTCAAATATGAAAAGGTTGCCAATCTTCTTGAAAAGCGCATTCAATATGGCGATTACACCGTCAAGGATATTCCGACTGAACGGGAACTTGCCCAGCAGACGGGCGTCTCGCGAATTACCACACGAAAAGCCATTCAGGTCCTGATCGAGCGAAAGGTTCTGGCCCGTCGATCGAACGGTCAGTTGGAAATCAATCGTCAGTTGGATAATCAAAATCGCCGTCTGCAACTGGCCTTTCTGGAGCCGGCCTTTCATTCGCTCTATAATGATGTGTGGCGGTCGCCGGTCGAAATGGCTGCCGATAAAATGAAAGCTTCTGTCCGGCCGATCGATTTTGTCCACTGGGACGATCCGTCAATACCTGAAGCCTTGAATAATTTCGATGGGGTCTTTTTGCTTCCGATCGCGGAAGATTTTTCGCCTGAAATCATTGATACTCTTAAAAATTCGCAAGCCCCGCTGGTGGTTTTTGATAACGATTTGACAGAATACGGGATTCCGTCGGCCTTTATTTTTCCGCCGGTCTATGTTCAGCGTTTGCTGGATCATCTCGACAGCCTGGGGCATCGCCATATCGATTGTTTGAACACTCAACCGAAGGATCAGATGTGTGTCCAGCGTATCGAGCAGTGGAATCTCTGGCGGGTCAAGCATGGATATAAGGGCCGTCTGTTCGATGAGCCGGTGAAATCCTATGGTTTTTCCTGGATTCAGGCCTACGAGGTCATGGGGCGTTTGCTTGACAGGGGCGAGTTTACGGCTTCGGCTTTATTTTGCACCACACAGTCCGTGGCGATCGGTGCCATGCGGGCGATGTACGAGCGGGGGCTCAAGATTGGAGAAGATGTTTCTGTTTGTGCAGCGAATGACGATGGGACATGTCAGTATCTGTGTCCGTCGATTACCTGTCTGAAAAAACCGGACATTCTTCCTCATATCACACTTTGTCTGGAATGGATGACCCGTGGCGGGAAGAACTGGGTTGGTCCGCTACTTCTTAAATCGACAGCCGATCCGGTCTATATCGGTGAAACCACCGGACCGGTTTTAAAGAAACCGTGATGCATGGTTTGTACGCGTATCGAAAAAGGCGTTTTTGATTTAATCGTGTCGCAGGCTCAGCGGCTGGAATTTTGATATTTTAACGCGACGACACCGTTAAATTAGAAGTATACGACATCTCTTTTATGTTGTTTGTCCATAATAAGGAAAGGAGGTTGTGACGCACAAACCCGAAGGGATCGTTGCCACTTGGAGTTCTGAGTCCTTTTGAAGTCGAATTTAACAATATCGCTAAAGGAGGTTATGATGAAAAAGTGTCTTATGGGAGTGTTGGTGTCGATGTGGGTCACCTGTGGCGTGGCCATGGGAGCGACCTCGTGGAATTTTAATGATGAAACCACACAAGGGTGGTATATGGGAGGGTTTACGACATCCAAGTCGTCGGTTGCCGCATATTGGGACCCGATCTCGGGATCGCATTGTTTACAGGTCCATGATCCGAACTATGGTGGTTCTCCATGGGCCATCCTCGATGTGGATTATACGGTGCAGGCTGGCGCGACGCTGTCCTTTTACTTGAAACACGGCGTCCGAACGGATGAAGGCTATTCGTATGAAGGGTGGGTTCCCGGGTGGCCCGGTCACGGCGACGTCGCGGAAATTAAAGTGGCTCTAGTAGGGCCGGGCGGAACCCAGACCTTAGGGGCTCTGAGCAATGTATTGGGGTTCATCGATGCTTCGACATGGAACGCGGGGAATTGGGTTGTATTTGAAAAGACTTTGGCGGATATGGGCATTACCGAGGGGGCGCGGATCACTCAAATTGTTGTTTATTTGAGGCAAGACTCCTGGGTGTGCCCGTCCATTGTTCGAGTCGACAACATCGAAATTACCAATGTTGCCGAGAATATTATCTCCGGCAGTGTCGATGGTGTGGTTAATGACGGTGAATACGATGTGGTTTGCTACGATCAGTTCGGTGCGGCCAATGCTCAGGGAACCTGGGTAAGTGAAAAGGTATCGTCGATTACCGACATCTACCGCTGGGGTTGCAAGGTCGAGGACGGCGTATTCTATAGTTTCGTCGAACTCAAGAATCGTAACATTATAACGATTGACAACTATGGTTCGGGCGTTCCCAAGAGCTTTTACGGATTCTTTATCGACGTCGATAACGATCCGGCGACCGGCCAGGCCCATAACAGCTTCCCC
>JAAZAW010000121.1 GCA_012514125.1 Phycisphaerae bacterium
GAGATCAACGAAGGGTACGTACTCAAAAAGAAAGATGGAAAATATCCGCTTGAAGATCTTCTTAATTCCGTTATGGCTGGGTTGATACAAAAGGCAGGAGAACGTTATGTTGAGAAAATAATACGCCAACAAAGAGAAAAGGAACGGAAAGAAAGAGAAGCTATCGAACTGGAACGTCGCCAACGGGAGGAAGAGATTCGGCGACAAGAGGAAGAGCGAAAGAGAAAAGAACAAGAACGAGTGGATACTCTTTTTAAGGAAGCTAATTTATACGATTCCTGTTTGAAGATCCGAGCCTATGTCCAGGCAGTTCAAAATGCAGCCATCGAAAAAGATGGGCAAATACAAGAAGGTAGTCCATTGGCTGAATGGATTGAGTGGGCAAGTCAACTGGCATATTTTAATGATCCTGTAGGCAAGCGGATAGAACGGCACCAGAATCATCCAGAGAGTTCCAGTAACGCAATCTCCTGAAAGACATGTCAGACGACGCAGATGACAAGAAAGTTTGCTAGAATGAAACTGGTATGGCCAAGGCGTAAATTTCGCAAGCCTTGCAAAACATTTTATACTCCTTACATTTAGACGGGACGTGGGGAAAATACTTCAATCAATACTCATCAAAAGAATAATGATTCATTCTTATATTTTATACTATTTTACATTTTTTGTTTTGTTCCCAATTCTATTAATATGTAGAACATCATATATTTGACGTATAAAGCGTTTATAATAGGGTTTGCTGAATAATTTCGAAGTTCTTATTTCACAAGACAATAGCTCTGCTTTATACTGGGGTGAGTGAACGGATTTCAGCTCCATTAGCTCCAAATCCTTGCACCTGGAGAACCCAATGTATCACAAAGACAACGTTAAACAGCTCACCTTCGAAAACTTCTATCTGCCCTTCGGCGGCAAACTCCGTAGTGACAACCGCTGGGTCATTCTGGCTAAACAAATCCCATGGCAGCAGATCGAAGCTCAATACGCTGTTCAATTTTCCGATCATCCCGCTGGGCGATCGGCCAAGCCGGTAAGGGTGGCGATTGGGACGTTGATCATCAAAGAACGGCTCGGTACGTCCGATCGAGAGACCGCTGAACAGATCGCTGAAAATCCGTACCTGCAGTACTTTCTCGGTTTTTCCGAATACAAGGACGAGCTGCCGTTTGATCCGTCGCTGATGACTTATTTTCGCAAGCGGTTCGATGTCGGAACGCTGAACCAAATCAACGATTTGATTGTGAAGCAGGCGATGGACCCGGAACAGGACGAGGCCACAGAGTCGGCGGAAAAGGACGATCACGATTCAGATCACACCCCGCCCGCCAACGGCGGAAAATTGATCGTCGACGCGACCTGCGCCCCGGCCGATGTGGCGTATCCGACGGACCTGAATTTATTGAACGACGCTCGCGAAAAAACCGAAGCGATCATCGACACGCTGTACACTTTTAGGCCAGGCCGTAAGAAACCTCGCACCTATCGCGAGAAGGCCAGGAGGGAATATCTGGCGGTGACGAAACAGCGAAAATCAGGGTACAAAAAAATCCGTAAAGCGGTCGGCATTCAACTTCGCTATCTGCGGCGAAATCTTCAAACCATCGATGTGATGGCTTCTGATGGCCTGTTCGTACATTTGAGCAGGCGAGAGTATCGAAGCTTACTGGTGATTCACGAACTTTACCGTCAGCAACAGGATATGTTCGATCACCGCCGTCATCAGATTCAGGACCGCATCGTCAGTCTCGCTCAGCCACACCTGCGACCGATCGTTCGCGGCAAAGCTCGGTGTGCGGTGGAGTTCGGCGCGAAGGTCTCGGCCAGTCTGGTCGACGGCTTCAGTTTTGTCGACCAGATCAGCTGGGACAACGTCAATGAGTCGAAGGATTTGATCGGTCAGATCGAACGCTACCGTGAACGTTTCGGTCGCTATCCTGAATCGGTGCATGCGGATCAAATTTATCGCACGCGAGAAAACCGGAGTTACTGCCGGGATCGCGGCATCCGATTTTCTGGTCCGCCGCTGGGTCGACCCAGGACCGAAACTCCAGCCAATGCCGACGAGTTGAAACACCAAAAGCAGCAGCATCGTCAGGACGAAATCGACCGGATCGCCATCGAGGGCAAGTTTGGTCAGGGCAAGCGTCGCTTTGGTCTGGCTCGGGTAATGGCGAAGCTGGCGGAGACGTCGGAAGTAGTAATCGGGATGGCGTTTTTGGTGATGAATCTGGAAAAGATTCTGGCCGGGATTTTTTTGTGGGTATTTTGCAGTGGACGGTGGCTTGCACAACGACTTTACAGACTCCAGGAGATGCCCTCCGTTCTTTACAAGCACACATACCCTGTCACCCCTTTGTCCTGAGAGATTGCCATTTCGATCTCTAATCTACCGGAATTGAATTGTTCAGCAACCCCTAAATAGTTGCGGATGGTTTTCTCTGATAAATTATTGTAGTCATAAAGTTCAATGCTTTTGAAGGTGTTCAATCTCTTTTCCTCAACTATATATTTCATCAAACCTATTGCTCCAGGATTAATACCCTTGCCAAGAATCCGTTCAATCGGCTTACCGAGAATTTTAATCGCCAAAAGATAATCATCCGGTTGGGCTATGATTCTTCCTTGTTCGTCGGTTGATCGTTGGTACTGATGAA
>JAAZAW010000122.1 GCA_012514125.1 Phycisphaerae bacterium
ATACGGAATTGACTTATTGAATGCGCGGTACTTTAATGTCAATAAACTATTTCAGGCAGTATGAGCTTCGAAATCGGGATATCGTGACATTAGCCCCCGCGCACGAAGTAAATGGAATTAGTATTATTCCCTCCTCGCGCAAAGTGCATCGCAACACACTCTCTTCCTCTAAGGAGAAGCGATTGAATAAAACATATTCTTCCAGCTTTCTTAACGCTCTCCTTCTCCTTTTCTCTTCTCTCTTTCTCACCTTCTCACAATCTCACTTTCACACACTTCTTGCTCTCCTTAGCGTCCTTGATGGTTCAATCTCTTTCTCTGTCATCCCCGCGCAGACGGGACCCAAAAACGGCCAAGCCGTTAGAAAATCCTCTTCCAACTTCTAACTTTTCGTAACTTCTTTAACTAACCCAACTTACTTACTCTCCGTCTTATGCGAAAGCAACCATCTAGGCCGTTTGATAAACTCTCCGTTCTCAAACGTCTGTTCAATCTTACCGCTTTTTTCCAGATAGTTAAAACAACTCCGCATACACCCGCGAGATCCGCCGATCCCATAACTCCCATCGCCGCCCCACTCCTTTATCTTGGCATGGCCTTCGATAATATAACCGGAGTGATCTTCCTCCGTCCTCCGCCACTTGCCCTGAGAAAAAGGCCAGCACAACTTATACGCCATATCTTCACTAATACTCTGCTTGCTGGCGTCAAACTCATAACCCGGAAAACTCTTATGAATAAAAGGAGAAACCCGCGGATCGCCGCCGTGATAGCTCAGCGTGCATCGACCCATATCCACATCGCCCCATTCATAGGTCTTCCCTTCGATCTGAATCTTCACCGTCTTGCCTTCCTTGATATGCGGAATCGCGTTCGACGGACATCCCTTCGTACACGCCATACAACGATTACACAAACTCCCAGGCTCCACCAGCGGATCAGGCTCCAACTCCGCATCGGTAATAACCGCCGAAAGCCGAACGCGCGGACCAAACTTCTTCGTCAAAAAAACCTTCGACCAGCCCATCTCACCCAATCCGCCCGCTACCCCAACAATCCGAATCGCCATATGCACATCCGGCGCCGCCGCCCCGGGCCGAACCGATCCCACCGGAGGCTGAGCTTCCGGCGGACCCGGATAATACGGCACTGCCTCCCAACCGAAATCCTCTACAAAACACGCCGTCTCGTAAACACCTCGTGGAATGAAAAAACTGTTCAAAAGACCATGATACCCAAAATAGGTATAGTTCGGCCAATACGTCCCTTCCTCAATCCCCCGCCAATTACCCCGCAAAATCCGCCTCGCCACCACAATCACCGACCTGGCCCCGGGAAAAATACTCGCCGGGTGCATCCGTTTCGGCGCATCCTTAAATCGCTCGATATTCGCAATCCCCACCAGGTCAAGCCCCTGCTTGCGGGCATAATCTTTCACCATCTGTGCTGTCAATGTTGCCATCTTACTTACCCTCCACCAGTGAAGTTCTGCCGCCCGCGTCCACCTGCCAAGCCGGTCGCTCGCGAAGCGGATTCTTGAAATGATTCTTAATGCGATTCGTTTCATTCAGATGATGCACACACGTCCGAACACAAAGCGCCGCCAGCCGATCCGGCAATCCCGCATTGTGATATCGATTAGGCCAAACACCATTCTTACAACTCCGACAAACCGACCAGTTCGTCTCTGCCACCTTCATTTTCTTACCGCAAATTTCTATCTCCTTTATCTTCTCGCCATTCATCGCCCCAAGCGGACACACCTGAATACACTGCCCGCAGTGATCGCACACCGGCGTTTCACAAAGAGGGTTTGCCACCAGCTCCGCATCGGTCAAAATAATCTGAATCTGCTGGCGAGGACCAAACTCCGGCGTCATCAATTCTCCATTCAATCCAATCTCACCCAATCCCGCGCGAACCGCGGCATCGTTAAAATCAATCATCACATTCGGCGCCGGCAAATCGGGCCGAACCGGAATCCCCATCGCAGGAACCTGCGACGGCAAATTCGACAGTGGAACCGCTTCAAAACGATTATCTTCCAGAAAAGTCGCCACCGACACCGTCGTCAAAGCTAAAAATCGATCCGGAACCCAATTCCCCGCATACTGCGCATACAAGGTAAATTGTGTCCCCTCTTCCACACCGCGCAGACAACCGCGCGTAATCCGCTTGCCGATCACAACCACCGACTTCGTCTCCGGAAAAATCGAACTCGGATGGTGCTCCTTCGCTATTCCTTCAAACCGATCGATCGATGCGATTCCCACAAGGTCGGCTCCCGCCTGTCGAGCCGCCTCCTTAAACTGCTTCGTCAGCTCTACTTTCTTTTCTTCACTCATATTGAAAGTCCTTCTAAAACTAAACGACTGGCGGCGTAACCGAGGGCAAACGATAGCCCACTCGCCGCCTTGACAACCTCATCGGCAAAGACCTTTGGATCACGATGATCCCAATCGCCTTTCGAGGTCGAAGCGCCCAACGACGCGATCACCTCGCCGCGATAGTTCCGCACGACCGCCGCCACACCCACCGTCACCGGAGGACCCTTCCTGGGCCGCTGGATCATCGCCACACCCATACGCTCCACTTTCTTAATTGATGCTTCTATATCTTCATTCTTAGGAATATATTTCACACGTTCTCCCACAGGCATCGCCGCCAGCATCGCCCACCCCATCGCCGAATCATGCAACGGCAACGTGCTGCCGAACCCCGGCGACGTCGAACTGTACACCCCCGCCGGGTACACCGTTTCGACCGTCAGCACCTGACCCTGATGTAAAATTCCCAGATACGTAGGCGATTTTGTCCGATCAGCCAACTCGTGCAAATACGTCAACCCCACTCGGCGAACTTCCATCCGATCAAGAATCGACGCCGAAAGCTCCAGCGTCCTAAGCCCGATCTGGTAACCGCGGGTGGCGGGATTTTTCAGAACATACCCTTGGCTAGACAACGTAGATAATAATTTATGTGCGTTACTGGACGTCAATCCCGTCAATTCACTGATTTCGGTCAGCGAAAACTCGCGAGCCTCCCTCGCCATCGCCTCGAGTACAATCAAACCTTTTTCTAATGTCGCGTTGGGCATAAATTTCCTCTTTGTTAACATAACACTATATTATTTCCTATTTGGAAATTTGTCAATAGAAAATTTCCAAATAAAAAAAGGACTCGCTTTTGATAGCGTGTCCTTTTTCAACACCGAAGATTGTCGATTGATATCGACTATAGGCGATTAATTCTTAATATTAATTACCTATATTATTCGACGATCGGACCTTCTTCGATCACGACGTCTTTCTGAACTTTTTCTTCATGCCGGTGATATTCGCGTTTTTCGCAGCCGGCAATTGCCGAGAGCGCTCCGGTCAGAACAAAAATCATCGACACAGCCAGCAGTGATTTCAGCAATTTCTTCATGATTTGATCTCCTTAGAATTATTAATCTTTCTTTTTGATCTTTACCTTGATTTTCTTGTCGTTATGATCGTCTTTTTTCTTGATGACGATTTTCTTTTTGTCATGGCGATCCTTTTCTTTGATTACAATCTTCTTTTTGTCATGGCGATCCTTTTCTTTGATTACAATCTTCTTTTTGTCGTGGCGATCTTTATCCTTGATAACGATCTTTTTTTTGTTGTGATGGTCTTTTTCTTTGATGACAATTTTTTTGGGTTTTTCGCGATGTTTTTCCTTCACAACCACGACACGTTTAGGCTCGTGTTTGGGCGTTACAATGACCCGTCGATCCGGGCCGCGATCGTGCTCGATGACCGTCACCCGTTCGCGTCTCTCGCCGCAACCCATTACCGAAACCAAACCTATCGCGACGATAAATCCCACTATCGTAACGAACCTCTTTTTCAATGAACTAATCATCTACATCCTTTTTAAATAAATATTATTTTTGTTTATAAACTTGAAATGTTATCGTTGGTTGATTTTGATTTCATCCGCGATCACTTTCCACACTCTTGCGGCGGGCAATTCCACGGTCACCGAGGCCATCTGATCGGTAAACTGGGGTTTGCCTTTGATATACGCTCCATCGATCACGGCATTGAGTTGTGTTCGCACCTGATCGTATTCTGTGATGAAATCCCGCACCTCTGTTTCGCTCTGGATTGTAAGTCCGGCAATGGTTTCGGCGAGTTTTCGTTTGGCATCGAGTTCGGCGCCTCGCTGGGCCATCAGTTTCGCCTGGGTCGGATTTTCGGCATTGGGATCGATGGCAGCTTGTCCGGTGGCTTTAAACGCTCGACTGACCCAATCGGGAGGCGTTATTTCCATCACAGCGACAGCTTTGCTCATAAAACGTTCCGGTGCAATGCCCATCCCGGTGGCCCGGAAATATTTTTTCTCGACGCGGGTGCTTACTTCGCGGAACGAGCTGTTTTTGATATGATCGCCGCGAATATGTGTCGAGACCGAATCGCGAATCGTGGCGATCACCTTCTGCCAGGGGATTTCGAGGGTGACTTCACAGATCGGCTCATCGCGATGGAAAAACACATGAACAATTCGGGCGCCGCGAAGCGTGGTGTTCAGGTCGGTGGCGATCTGGTCCGATTCGGTCACGAAATCGCGTACCGAAGTTGTGGAACTGATTTTGAACCCCTGAAGTTGTTCTGCGAGTCGTCGATACGCGTCGAGTTCCGCAGCCCGCTGGGCCATCATTCGCCCCTGAGGTCCGATTTTCTGCCATAAGCTCGGAACGGAGGGCGTCGGATATTCTTCCGGGCCGGGATCGCTGACGGTTCCATCGGGAACATCGATCGGCTGATCGGGGCGCGGTGCGCCCATTCCGGTGGCGCGAATCACGGTACATTCTGTTCGGGTTTCCATTTCCTTAAAATCGCTTGCTCGAATATCGTCGCCTTTGTAATGGCGGGAATGGACCTCCCGAAGGGTGGCGATTACTTTTTGATAGGTCACTTCCCCGGTGATTTCGCAAGAGCCGTCGTCAAAAAATCTCGGCTGGCCTAACCGAATACCGCGGATGAAGGTATTCACCTCGGTCTGGATTTGATCCGATTCGGTTACAAAATCGCGTACCAGCGTACTTGAGTTAATTTTCAAACCCATAATTCGTTCAGCGAGCTTACGATAACAATCCGCTTCTGCGGCCCGTTTCGCCAGTAGTTTGTTCTGGGCATCGCTGACTTCGCTTCCAAGGCTCCATGCAGGAACAATCAACCCTGCAAGCACTGCCAACATCAACCGTTTCATGCTAAACTCCTTCATTAAAAGGGCTATTAAAAAATTACGATTAACCATTGTATCCATTTTCGTTTCAAAGGTAAAGCCCATCAGGTTTTACGCTTTGCAAAGTATCAGCCTGCACCTTGCGGCGAGTTTGTGTTCCGGTCATTCTCCGATTTGACGGGAGAAAGCGAAATCGGGTCAAGCCGACGGGACGAAAGTGTGCGGCGAGATCACTCCGACAACAATTTGACCTCGATTTCATCCCCTTCTTCGTTTTGGGGCTCTACAGCGGCTTGGGTTACTTTATTTTTATCAACCTGAGTCGCTCGACTCGCTTCAATTCGTGATCTGACTCGTTGGACGGCATCGAAATAGTGATCTTCGTCTTTGATTCTGCCGGCCCGTTCATAGGCTTTTAATGCCGGTTCCAGGTTGTCTGTGAGTTCATACAGCAAACCCAGATTATACCACGCGCCATGGTCGTCGGGTTTGATTTCCACCGCTTCGGGGAATAATTTCATCGCGGTTTCATAATCGCCGGACTGGAAAAATTTCAACGCCGTCTTGGCGAGTTTCGATTTCACCTTGGACATCTTCGCAACGACCTGAACCTGGTGGGGTAAGAGTTGGCCGACAAATTCATCTACGATTTGTGTCAGTAAACGTTCGATGACTTCCTCTTCGGGTTGAAATTCGATTTCCTGGACGTCTTCGCCCATCAGCAGACGCGGTTTGAGGTCGTTGGTTTCGGCGAGTCGATTGTTATAGGTGAAAATGCTCTTGCCGGTCGCGGTAGCCACCAATTTTACGGTAGCAGCCACGGAAATGGTTCGCCGCAGACGTCTGGCGGGAGTGGATTGAACGCGAACGCCCCTGCCGGCCGGCACAAAATGGAGGGTTTTGTCCACGCCTTCCACCGTGCGGATGTTAATTGCGACACGGCCATAACAAATGGCTTGGGCCTGGGCGAGTTTACCGAGTTGCAGCGCCTTGTTTTCCTGGGCGAGTCCTGCATCGGCGAGGTCTTTTTCCTTCATGATGGCGGCGACCGATTCTCGTTCGATGAGTTTGAGTGGAATTTTGAACTGGTTCGAGGTCTGCTGCATTCGCTGGGCAATGGCAGCGATGATTTCATCGCCCCATCGTTTTTCACGGGGCGAGTAGATGTTCTCCGCGTCCTCAACCGCTTGGGAAAACGGAATAAAGGCAATGGCATCGAGTCCGGCAGGCAGTCCCATGGATGGGGATTGCACATAGCGGATCAGGACTTCGTCTTTTTTGAGTTTTCTTCGCTCGGATGAATTGCGACGATCGTCGTCATCATCCGCCATGGCCGGGGTGACAAAACCGGCGAGCAATACGCATAGCGTCGTAGCATACAAAAAATATTTCCGAACATTCGACATCCTATCACTCCTGTCATTCTGCCGTCGTGTAAAATAAATCCTTAAGAGATTATATATTCCTTTTTTATTATTGTCGGGAAAGAAATCAACGGTGGGAGTTTATTTTATCCAGTATGAGGCGCTTTGGCAATAGGCTTGGGGAAGATGCGAGGGGGTGGTCTTACGGAGAAGAGAAAAGAAGAGAAGAGATTGAACCGCCACGATGCCAAGGAGAGAAGAAGTGTGAATGTGTAAAGGTGTGAAAGAGGGAGAAGTGGGAAGGTGGGAAAGAGAAGATGGTGCTGCAAAGTTTTATAGTCAATCTACCGGGTATTTTATAGTAAATCTACCGGATCCACGTCTATCATGATCTCGCGTCGGAAAAGTTTTACTTTTTCGTCGTTCCTTGCTCGTGTCATAAATTCCTTCATGATTGAGGCGTTCGGCGATTTGATTAAAATTTGAAATCGATAACGATTCCGCAGTCTTGGCATTACCGCAGGCGCCGGCTCGGTTACCGATACGCCTTGAAGTCCTTTCGACACGCGCTTTAACTCCTGAGCCAAGTCGCCGGCGATCTGTCTGGTTTGTGAAATTTTTACGTGCGAAATCACCAGCCTTGCCATTCTGGAATACGGGGGCAAGTTCAGACGTTTTCGGAAATAAAGTTCGCCCTGGGCAAATTTCAAATAATCATGATGCAGTGCCGCCTGAATGGCGGGGTCCTGCAAATTGTAACTTTGCACTACCACCACACTCGCATAATCTGCGCGTCCCGCTCGTCCGCCGACTTGCGCCAGAAGCTGAAAGGTTCGCTCACCCGCTCGAAAATCGGGCAACGATAATACCATATCGGCGCTGAGCACACCCACCAGCGCCACATTCGGAAAATCCAGTCCCTTCGCGATCATTTGCGTTCCCAATAGAACGTTTGTCTCGCCCTTCGCAAAGGCTGTTAGCGCCGCTTCGTAATCTTTTGTGGTGGACATCGTATCGGCATCCATGCGCGAAAGCCGAATCTCGGGGAATTTTCGTTCGAGTTCCTCTTCCACCCGTTGCGTGCCAAGTCCGAATTTGTTCATCTTATGGCCGCAGCGATCGCATTGGTTCGGCACATCCACCCTGGCGGAGCAATGATGACAAATGGCCCGATCGGTGCTTTTGTGATAGACCATTCGCGTTCCGCAGCTTGGGCACACCAGCACATACTTGCAGCTTGGGCAAAAGACATATCCGGCGTAACCCCGGCGATTCAAAAGCAGCATGACCTGTTTGTCTTTTTCCAGCGTCAGCCTGATCTTGTCTTCGAGCAATCGGCTTACCAGATGCACTCCTTTTCGATCAAACGCCTCCTGCTCCATATCCACCAGCATGACCGGGGGCATGGGCAAATCGGCTACGCGTTTGGGCAGCGACAGATATTCCCAGGTCTCAAGATGAGTGCTGTTGAAATACGTCTCCAGTGACGGTGTCGCAGAGCCTAGAATAATCGGAATTCCCTCGATGTGCGTCCGTTTGATCGCCAGATCGCGGGTGTTATATCTGGGCGAGGCCATATTTTTGAAGCTCGGTTCCTGTTCTTCATCGACCACAATCAGCCCCAGGTCCGGCACCGGCGCAAACACCGCCGACCGGGTCCCGACGACCACTCGAACTTCTCCGCGTTCAACCGCCTCCCAGGTTGCCCGCCGCTGGGATTCGGTCAATCCGCTATGCAGCACCGCCACTTTTTCGAAACGCCGCGACAGCCGTTCGATCATCTGCGCGGTCAGGGCGATTTCCGGCACAAGATAAATCGCGCCCTTGCCCTGCGAAAGCACCCGTTGAATCGCCTTGATATAAAGTTCTGTTTTTCCCGAAGCCGTCACTCCATGGACCAGCATGACATGAAATTTTTCCGCCTCGACGGCTGCTTCGATTCGCTGCATGACCCTGTGTTGATCGTCGTTGAGTCCAAATTCCGGTTCCTGCGGCGGCGATTCTTTTATAAATGGTTTGACCCGAAGCGTCTTGCCGCCACCTTTTAAAACGGCCGACGGAATGAGGCTTGACATGGCCAGACCGATGGGCGTTACATAATAATCGGAAAGCCATCGTCCCAGGGTCAAAATTTTCTCTGAAAAGAGCATCCGGTCGTCCATGATACTCTCGATTGCTTTTAAGGTGCTCTGCCAGACCTGTGTTGAAACCTCCAGCACCACCCCGCGATACATTCGGTCATGCCGTCCCATGGGCACGCGCACCAGCATCCCCGCCTTGAGCGTGTCTTTCATTTCGTCCGGCACGCGATAGCTGTAAATCTTGTCCAGCGGCGCATCGATGGCCACCTGCGCGATAAGCCCGGTTTTGGACTCCGCCCTCGGTTTGGCTTGAGGTTTTTCCTCTCCGGGCGCCCACGGTAAACCCAGTTGACCCTCTATTTCTTTCTTGCCCATGATTTTTCCTGTTTTCGCAGCAATTCGCTTTGTTCCGTTTATTGGAATCTTTGCCCTGTCTCTTAATCATGTCCGCCGCCAGGCACAAAATCAACTTATAAAAATCCGCACCGGTCGCAAGGGGGCAAAGGGCGTTGAAATTGCCTTGAGAGCGTGAAAAATTCGTTTATAATTATTTTTTTGGTTTCGATGTATTTACTCTAAAGGAAATAACGTGAAAATTTCGGATATGCCCTCGCAATATCGGCCCAACGATGTGGAAACAGACATTTACAAGTTCTGGCTCGAGCAAAATTTGTTTCATGCCGAGCCTGACAGGAGCGTCAAGCCTTATTGCATCGTGATTCCACCGCCTAATGTGACGGCGGCATTGCACATGGGCCATGCGTTCAATAATACACTTCAGGATATTCTGATTCGATATCACCGGATGCTCGGCGATAATACGGTGTGGATTCCGGGGACCGATCACGCGGGTATCGCGACTCAGACGGTTGTTGAAAAACGCGTGCTCAAGGAAGAAGGCAAACGTCGGACCGATTTTAAGCGTGAAGAATTCGTCGCGAAGATTCAGGCGTGGAAGGATGAATACGAGGCTCGCATTTTGGGCCAGCTCAAGGCGATGGGGTGTTCGTGCGACTGGGCGCGAACGCGATTTACGATGGACGAGATTTGCGCACGGGCGGTTCGTGAGGCGTTTTTCCAGTTGTTCAAGGATGGGTTGATTTACCGGGGCAAACGGCTGGTGAACTGGGACCCGGCGACGGGGACGGCGTTGGCGGACGATGAAGTCGAGATGCAGGAAATCGACGGATTTTTCTGGTATTTGAAGTATCCGCTGACAGAACCTGTGGTGATCGATGGGAAAAAGGTCGATCATGTGACGGTGGCGACGACGCGGCCTGAGACGATGCTGGGGGATACGGCGGTGGCAATGAATCCGCGCGATCCGCGGGCGAAATATCTTGTCGGAAAAGAGGTTCGGCTGCCGATTGTGAATCGGCTGATTCCGATTATTGAAGACGATTATGTGGTGCTGGCGGATGCGAACAGCGAGGACGCCAAGGCGCAATTTGCGACGGGATTTTTGAAGGTGACACCGGCGCACGATCCGAACGACTGGGAGATCGGACGGCGGCATGATTTGCCGGTGATTAATGTCCTGGCGCCGGATGCGACGATCAGCGACAAGCATGGCTGGACCGATTTGGGCGAGGCGAATGACGATGAATTTAATTTAATTGGAATGGATCGTTACGAAGCCCGTGAAGCGATTGTCGAGTGGTTCCGCAAAAATAATCTGCTTGAGGATGCGAAACCTTATCGGCATAGCGTGGGGCACAGTTATCGCAGTCATGTGGCCATCGAGCCGTACTTGTCGGATCAGTGGTATGTGAAGGTGACGGATGACCGATTGGCGGGAGCGGCGCTTCGGACGATGGCGGATGACCAGTACGACCCTGCGACCGGTTGCGGCCAAATGCGACGAAAACAGGATAAAGAGTGGGAAGGGAAACTGAAATTTTTCCCGGAACGTTACGCCAAGACATTTCAGACGTGGCATGAAAATATTCGAGATTGGTGTATTTCGCGCCAGCTTTGGTGGGGACATCAGATTCCGGTGTGGAGTAAGTTTGGCCGACATGAAAATCGATGTGAACATGGAACCTGGTGTACTTATGCGGAGACCGACAAGGGAATTGTGACCTACGCGTGCGTCAAACCGGGATTTGAAGAACTTGAAAAGGTTATGGAATCCGAAGGCTGGGTTCGCGATCCGGACGTTCTGGATACATGGTTCAGTTCGGCGCTTTGGCCGTTCAGTACACTGGGATGGCCTGAGATGACGAAGGAGCTTGAGGCGTGGAATCCAGGAAATACGCTTTGCACGGCGAGGGAGATTATTACGCTTTGGGTGTCGCGTATGGTGATGATGAATTTGTACCTGTTGGATCGGCTGCCGTTTGAAAATGTCTATATTCATGCGATGCTTCAGGATGGACAGGGACGCAAGATGTCCAAATCGCTGGGCAACGGGGTCGATCCGCTGGATATTATCGAAAAATACGGATCGGACGCAATGCGGTATTCGCTGGCGTATCTGGCGACGGGAACGCAGGATATCCGCATGCCGGTGAAGAAAGAAAAACTCGACGACGGCAGAGAAATTAACACCTCCGAGCGATTTGAAATCGGACGAAACCTGGCGAATAAACTCTGGAACGCTGCGAGATTTGCGATGATGAATCTGGAAGATGCCGAAGCGCCCACACCGTTGAATATCGCGTCGCTGGTGCGGGAAGATCGATGGATTATCTCGCGGCTGAACCAGACGGTCGAGCAGATGACCCGACATATCGAAAATTTTGAATTCGCTGAAAGCTCGGCGGTGATTTACCGATTTTTCTGGAATGATTTTTGCGATTGGTATCTGGAATGGATCAAGCCCAGAATGCGCCAGGGCGGCCAGACGAAAAAACAGGCGCAGCAGGTGCTGGCGTTTTGTCTGGATCAGATTCTTCGGGTGACGCATCCGACGATGCCGTACATTACGGAACAACTCTGGCAATATCTTAATAAAATCTGCCCGAAACGCATGCTGGATAACGACATGGTATGCGATCGGCCTCTGGTGGTTTCACCCTGGCCGGTGACGGATGCAGCGAGAACGAACCACACCATCGAACAGGAAATCGAACTGCTGCAGAACCTAATTCGCGCGACGCGCGACATTCGCGCAAACGTCAATTGCATTCGTTCGGCGAACAAGGACAAATCGCTGATGAAATTACCGTTGGCGATTGTTCGCGGTCCGGCTGAGATAACCGATTTGATCGTCGAAGCGACGGAAGTGGTCTGCGATCTTGGATATATCGAAACGCTCAAGATCGATTCAGACACCACGATCCCGTCGGGCAGTTCGGTGAAGGTGGTAAGCGACCATCGAGGCAGAAATGCCGAAGTCATTGTGCCGTTGGCCGACCTGATCGACGTTTCACAGGAACGGGCGCGGATTGAAAAGGAACTGGCAGAACTGGCCGGACATATCGCCAGGTCGCAGGAGCGACTGTCGAATCAGAATTTTGTTGCCAAGGCTCCGCCGAAAGTCATTGAGGAGCATCGACAAAAACTTGAAGAACTCAAGACACGTCGCGACGCACTGACCCAGGCCCTTGCGGAATTTAAATAACCGCAAATTGAAATAAAATTTGTGATGCAGGGATGCTTTTTTGATGGGGACAAGTTATAATACGCACTTGGGTGGACATCAGGGATCGGCATTACTCAAAATGTCGAAGAAGGGTTGGTCATCTTCTGGGTCGAAGGGATTTTTCGCTTTAAGCGAATACTGATTTATATGAGTTTTGGAGCAGAGAATGGTACATATATTGACATTCGATGAGATTTACAAAGAGCGAATATGGGGCGGACGCACACTGGAAAAAATATTAGGTAAAAAACTTCCTGAAAATATAATGATTGGCGAATCGTGGGAACTTGCCGATTTGCCCGAAGATAAATCGGTCGTTTCGTCGGGACCTTCGACAGGTAAAAATATTTCCGAACTGGTTGAAGCCTGGGGAACGAAACTTCTGGGCAACGCCAAACTCGACGGCGGACAATTTCCCCTTTTGATCAAATTTCTTGATGCCAACGATATTCTCTCCGTTCAGGTCCACCCGGATTACGAATCGGCTGCCCAAATGGGCGGCGGAGTTCGGGCAAAATACGAAGGATGGTATGTGGTCGAAGCGGATGAAGAGGCGTATGTGTACATCGGGTTCAAACCCGGCACAACACCGGACATGGTTTTCGACGCGATTGATCGGGGCACCCTCGCGTCGCTGCTCGTTAAACATCCCGCGAAAAAAGGTGACTTTTTTTATCTGCCCGGCGGTACGGTTCATGCGCTGGGTGCGGGCCTGCTGGTGGCCGAGATTCAAACGCCTTCGGACACCACGTTTCGTCTTTACGATTGGAAACGTGTCGATGCCAAAACGGGCAAACCGAGAGAACTGCACGTCTCCCGGGG
>JAAZAW010000123.1 GCA_012514125.1 Phycisphaerae bacterium
CCACTCAATACCGGCAACCCCGGTTTTTTTTGCCAGCTGAACAATTTCTTTTCGCGTAAAGTCGTTTCTCAAACAATTGGTATTAAGTCCATACTTAATCATGACCATTTCCTTCATCTGATATCTTACATAACATTACATATGGAGTCATTTCTCATAAACCTAAAATCCTGATGGCATTTTCCCGGGCAATTTTCTGGAAAACCGTTTCAGAAATTTTCCCTTCATTGCGCATCCTGAGCATAAAGTCCACCAACGGCATTTCTCCGTTCGGCGAACAAATGTCCGTACCGAACATCAACCGATCCTGAAATTCTTCCATAAACTTGACGCCATACGTTTCATCACGCGACACCGCTCCCCATCCGCTGCCTGCGGACAAATCGCCATAAAGATTTTCATACTTTCGCATCAGTCGAGGAACGGCTCCTTCTTTCTTCACAGGATATTTTGGCCAGCCGTAGCGGTCGTAGACATTATCTAACTCTGCGATCTCAGCCCAGAACGTCTGCGAATGCCCGAAAAATTTCAACTTCGGAAATCGCTTCAAACATTCTTCAAGTTGAGGCAGGCCGGGATCATCATAAAGTCCATAGTTATTGCCGATTTCCGCCGAAATATGAAAAGTAATCGGCAATTCATTTTCCTCAGCATGGCGAAACAGATTTTGCACCAGCGGATCCAGAAACGGCAAATTGGCGCAAACTTCACCAATCCCTTTACAGCCGGCTTGCCTATAATATCGCATCCATTCGCCCAGAGGAGCCTTGTAAGAATTTTCAATCGCCCGAGGATCAATATTGCAAAATGGAATAAACCGCGGGTTATTCCTGGCCATTTCAATAATATCTTCCACGGCCTGAACTCCGAAATTGCATTCCGGATTGACCACCGGTAGTACAACCGCACGTTCGATTCCCACTGCGTCATATCGCTGGATAAGTTCCGCAGGAGTGGACATCCAGGGAATATCCCAACGTTTGGCCCCATGGATTCTGACCGCATGTACATGAATGTCGATGAACATATTTTCTTTAGCTCCTGATCGGCAACCAATAATTATTCCGCGATGATTTTAATAATCGCTACCGAATGATGTTTGAGGTCAAGTTTGATCCGGTTGTTTTCCAGACCCTTAAACTCCACACCAAAATCACCAAGTTTCACCGGAATACGCCATCGGCTGGATTCAGAGTAATAGGGCACATCCGGCACATCCGTATATAGACTCTCATATTCCTCATCGGGACCGGTTAAAAGCTCTGTGGCCGAAGTCAACTTGTTCCAACCAAGTTCAGTCGGTTTGAATTCAACCACGACCTCTTGATCCAGATGTTCCTTACTCACGTGCGAAATCACCGCCAGAAGTTCTTTTTTCTCTGCATGGCGATAGAAACTGACATAAATATCCTTGCCTTGAACCACGTTCACATATTCACTGTTTCGCCAGTAAGGCAGGAACTGGGCCTGGTTGACCTTAAAGTCGTCATAGAACCGCATAACCTTATGGAACCATCCATAGTGCATACGGGCACTGCTGGGGATCGTATGATGAATCAACGTGCCAGCCATGGCGGCTTTAGTCATGCGGAATTTATACAACTCCTGCGGGGTTTGTTTTCCAGGTTCGTCTTCTCCACCATATTGTGGAGCCAGAGGATCTGTCGGAACGTAAACGCTCGAGGTGATACCCCACGGCAACGATGAATGCTCCGAGGCAAAATCAGGAATTGTATAATGATCGAGCAGGTCTTTACCGAAGTGGAATACACTCGAACTCGCCTGCCTGAGACCTTCACCATTTAAGAAATGGGTCGCGAAAGTACAGGTTGGAGTCTGAACTGATTCGGAATTATGAATTACTATCGTATATTCGCCATTGTTTGCATCGGCCAAAATATGGGCAATCTTTTTATAAAATTCACGTTTGGCAAGCAGGGTATATCCGCCGTCGCAACCGTGGTAACGGTTCGAACAGGTCACCGCAGTACCAAAATCAAAATAGATTCCCTTAAGCTTCAATTTTTCAGCCATTTCCTTGAAGCGATAGACGAAATAATCTCCACCCGCTGAAGCCGGACAAATATTATAGATCACACCCGATTTACCGGTACTCGGCTCGGTATACGTAAAATGACTTGCGGGACCTGTTTGCCATTCCAGAACATTATCTTTCACGGCCGGATAACCTTCATCAAGATTGACCGCGCCCTGATAAGGAACAAAAATAACATTATTTTTATCACAAATCGCCTTTCCTTCCAAAGCTCGCTTCATTTGGGCATTGGGTTGGGGGCCATCGAGCGGCAGATCCAAGAAACCTTCACCTAGCGCTTCAGGAAGCAATGCGACCGCCATGATCGGAGCACGCGGTGGTTTGGTATTGAGGTACGTTGAGAAATTATCGCCGAACATTGTAAAAGGATAGGTTTTGGGCAATGGTTTGACCGGTGTGGCCACCAGACCAAACTCGATCTTGATGTCCTGTCCTTTGTCCAGCTTGTCGGCAAACTGAATTTCCAACGAAGCCTGCCCTTTATTCTTAATAATGCGAATCGGTGTCTTATCTGCAGTCTTCCAGCTATCATTGGACTCGGCAAACCATGAAATTCCCTGCTCATATCCACCGACCCAAACCACAGGCCAGAAGGTCAATGCAATATCGTTGTCAATCGCATCGGTTCGTCGACCACCGGCTCCAAAACCTGCGGAAGTCGCATGATAGAACTTGGCCATCGATTCGGGAATCGCCATCTTCAGTTGAACGCCGGTAAGATTTTCCTTGGCCTTGACGCTGATACTGTTCCACAGAACACCGTCATACTCGATCCAGGAGTTTTGTTCCAGATCATAACGCTTTGACTTGATCGCGCCGGTTAGTTCAACGCGGGTCGCTGTAGATTTCGTCACTTTTAATGAATTTTTTACTTCTTTCCCATCAATAAGAAGTGATGATGCCGTCAGGACCGTTTCTTTCGATCTTGGCTCAGTCGCACTCGATGCTGTGATCGACACCGGCAACAGTAAATTCTTGTACTGATACACTCTGCCCCACATGCCGATATCGAAATTTCCACTATCACCATTGACGGTCAAAGGCTCAAACGGCGGTAAGACGCGTTCATCAAACGTCATCTTCTCCCATTCACCAATACCATGGTAATTAAACGTATTGGAGGTAAAAATCGTCTTTTTTCCATCCATCACCGAATAAACCACCGCCCGATACGCCCCCACTTCATTGTCGCGGGCAAACGGCAATGCAAATTCGTCATTTGATGAAATCGTGGCTGTGAAGATTGTTTCATCCGAGGGTGAAACGATCTCCACTTTCACAGGGTTCCCGTCGGTCTTGTTTTTCACCAGCGTATAGCGAGGCTTGAGATACACCTTCGCCGATGAAAACGCCGGTATCACATCCAGATAATTTTCCACCACCTTGAACGGGACGACCTGCTGCATCAACACTTCCGATTTCGCTGTATCCTTCACCTGGAAAAGCAACCGATCATAACTGGTGCTTTCAATCGAACTCTGATCGTCGATCAGCTCGACAGAACCACTTTTGATTCCGATCGTCTTGGCTACAAGCGTTTTTTCCGGTACGGCACCGGTTGAGGAAAGCAGCTTGACCGAATAGTCCAGAGTCACATCTTTACCTGAAAAAGTTCGCAGCTTTTGTTCGAGCGTTCCAAAATTCGGGTTGCTCACAGACACTTCCTGAAAAGCCATATCGCTGCCGCTGATTTTCAGTGTCGAGAACAGATCCTTTTTATCGTATTGTTCAACTCCGGTCAATGCCGTGATTCCTATTCGCTCCAATCCTCGCCACGTTCGACCAAAGTTAATTTTTATCTCGCTCCCAACCGGTTCGGACATCCCCAGTGTTTCAAAAGGAATCGCAATTTCACCCTGCCAGAGTGTCGTATTGTCGATTTGAGTAGCCACTGTGGTCTTGTACTCCCACTGACCGTCGAAAGATACATCCGTATCCACACTCTCACAATATCCCCCAGCCGCATTACCGCCGAAACGGAAAAATCTGCCGTCAACATCCAGATAAAATTCAAACGATTCATCCGCCCACACCTCGGGCTCTTTATCTCTGCGTTCTTCACCTGTCAGCAACTTATACGTCGCGGGAAATTGACTTAAAAATCCCACATACAAAGTCTTTCCATCATGACAGAATTTCGGATTGTTATCCTTGTAAGAAAAAGATTCTTCCGGCTTTTGTCCATCGATCAAGGTAATCA
>JAAZAW010000124.1 GCA_012514125.1 Phycisphaerae bacterium
AAGAAAACCATGAACAAACAAATTACGGAAAAAATGGAACTCCTTGTCCTGAAAACACCCCCGGTGTTACATTTTTTATCATGACACGCTCTTTTTAAAAATGCAAGAATATTTTATCTTCATATTTTGCAAATAGTTAAGTAAATGTCTCGCATTGAGTTTGAAAAATCCGTTTTCAAAACCCGGCATGGAACTCCATCTGCCGAAACAGTATTCCGGTTGTAAGACATTACATTTTAAGGTGTTGCAGGAAAGACGTTTTTTAAAAAAATTTTATGTTGACTCCACCATATCTTGTGTTAATTTAATCTACTACCTACAATGAATAGTAGCAAACACATCTTTCCGGTTGTGTCGAAAGAAGGGTTTTCGGTGAGCAAGGCAGTAGGGCAGGAAATTACACAAATGTGTAATATTTACGATTATTATTCACAAACGTGTAGCTTTCTGAGGCAAAAACAACACGCATTCATTTTTTTTACGGGTTGTTTTTTGTTCGGGATGAGCAAGATTTGTGGCGGGCAATTGTAATATAATAATATAATATGACAATATTCATAACATTCAGGGAGATCATGGATGAGTACACGAATGGCTAATGGTATCAATGCGCGAGTGAATGAAACCGTTTCGGGAAAGGCAATTTCCATGGAGCGTGTTGACCTGAATTTGACGGAAAATGCGATGAAGGTTTTGCAGACGCGATACCTTAAGAAGGATAAAGCGGGGAATGTTCTGGAAAAAGCGGAAGACATGTTTACCCGGGTGGCGCGGACGGTGGCGGCGGTTGAAGCGCGGTACGGATTGGCGCCTGATGAGGTCAAGCAGGTCGAGGTTAATTTTTATAATTTGATGGCTTCTCAGAAGTTTATGCCGAACAGTCCGACGTTGATGAATGCCGGCAGGGAGATGGGGATGCTTAGCGCGTGCTTTGTCTTGCCGGTGAAGGACAGTATTAATGATATTTTTGAAGCGATAAAGCAGACGGCATTGATTCAGAAGGCCGGTGGGGGGACGGGTTTTGCGTTTGACGAGCTTCGTCCGACGGGCGATTATATTTCGAGTTCGGGGGGGACGACGAGCGGGCCTATTAGTTTTTGGCGGGCGTTTTCGGAGGCGACGAACGCGATTCAGCAGGGGGCGTTTCGTCGCGGGGCGAATATGGGGATGATGAATATTCATCATCCGGATATTTTGAAGTTCATTTTTGCCAAGCAGGAGTTGAATCAGTTTAATAATTATAATATTTCGGTCAAGGTTTCGGATGCGTGGATGGATGAGCTGATCGCGAATTCGGACTCGCCGCACGTGGTGCGTAATCCGCGGACGGGCGAGGAATATTACATTCCGAAGGATGTCGATATTTGGAAATATGATGTTCGGACGCTGATTCCGGTTCGGAGTGAGACGGGCAAGGCGATCGAGCCTGATCCGAAGACGCTTTTCAGTAAGGGTGAGTTGTGGAAGATTATTGTGAAAAATGCCCATGCGACGGGCGAGCCCGGTGTGATTTTTATTGATCGGATCAATCGGGACAATCCGACGCCTCAGCTTGGTCGGATCGAGGCGACGAATCCGTGCGGAGAGCAGCCTTTGTTGCCTTATGAGGCGTGCAATTTGGGGAGTATCAATCTGGCGGCGTTTATCAAGAAGGAAGACGACGAGGTGGCGCTCGATTGGGTCGCGTTGGGGGAGACGGTGGACGATGCGATTCGGTTTCTGGACAATGTGATTGACGCGAATCAGTATCCGTTGCCTGAGATCGACAAGCTTTGCAAGTCGAATCGGAAGATCGGGCTTGGGGTGATGGGATTTGCGGATGCGTTGTTCAGTTTGGGGATTGCGTACAACAGTGAGGAGGGCGTGGAGTTTGCCGAGCAGGTGATGAAGTTTATTAACGATCGCGGGCATCAGGCGTCGGAGCATTTGGCGAAGACTCGCGGGGCGTTTGGGAACTGGCAGGGGAGCATTTGGGACACGAAGTACAATGTGCCGATGCGGAACGCGGCGGTGACGACGGTTGCGCCGACGGGGACGATCAGTATGTTGACGAATTGTTCGAGCGGGATCGAGCCGTTGTTCAGTCTGGTGTTTTTCAGGAACGTTTTGAAGGAGCGTAAAGACGCCAAGCCGATGATCGAGGTGAATAAGTGTTTCCTTGATGTGGCGAAGGAACGCGGTTTTTATAGTGAAGCGTTGATGGAAAAGATCGCCCAGGAAGGGTCGATTCAGCATATCGAGGGGATTCCGGAGGAAGTCAAGCGGGTGTTTGTATGTGCACACGATGTGACGCCTGAATGGCATTTGAAGATGCAGGCGGCGTTTCAGAAGCAGTGCGACGCGAGTATTTCCAAGACGATCAACTTTCCGCATGACGCGACGGTGGATCAGGTGGATGAGATTTACAAGACGGCGTATAAGTTGGCGTGCAAGGGTGTGACGGTTTATCGGGATGGTTGCCGCAACGATCAGCCGATGGCGACGGAGAAGACGAAGAAGGCGCAGGCTCCTGGTGGGGCGGAGGAAAAAGTATGCAAGGAGGTCGCGGCCCCGAAATTTGAACCGGTTTCAGTTCCGGATTGTTTGCCGGCGATTCGGATTCGGCAGTTGACGCCTTTTGGTCACATGCATGTGAGTATTACGGTGGACCCGACGAAGGAAAAGGAGCTTGAGGTTTTTGCGCAGCTTGGGAAGGGCGGGGATGTTGCGGCGTCGGACCTTGAGGCGATATGTCGAATGATTTCGTTATTTTTGCGGTCGGGCGGATCGCTTAAGCATGTGATTAATCAGTTGAAGGACATCGGCTCGAGTCTGACGATTCCGAGTAAGGACGGGAGGATCATGAGTTTGGGCGATGGTCTTTCAAAGGCATTGATGCGTTATTTGCGGGCGAAGACACGATTTGGTCTTTCGGCGATGCTTTTGGGGACGGCACGTCTGGAAGATTTGGACAAGCCTCTGGAGGCTAAGGGTAAGGGTTTGGTCAAGTCTGGGGCGGCTGGTGGGGCGGGTGCAATCACCGGTGGAAAGCTTGGGATTTTCAAGATTAAGTGTCCGGAGTGTAATGGTGTTTTGACGTTTGAAGAAGGCTGTGTGAAATGTCACGGGTGCGGGTACGCACAGTGTTAGGAAGAGGAACGGTGTGAAGGTGTGAAAGGTTTTGGGAAAATTCCTTTGACCTGTTCGATTTGTTCGATCCTTTGACCTTTTGACAGACTCAGAGGCCGCGGTCGGGCTTTGGGCTTTGGTCGAAAATTACAGACTCAGCAACCAAAGGCTTGATATTTTTAATGCGCGACACGACTGACTCAAAAGCGTATTATGCCGCACCCTCGATAGATCAAGTGCGTATTAATAGTATTTCCACTTACTTCTTGCGCGGGGGGGGCAATATCGTTGTACTCTTATTTTTCAGGTTTTTCTACACGGTGAGGTTTTTTGTTTTTGCGCCGCGCATGTATTAAATCGAATCCGTATAAGGAGAGAAAAAGGAAGGCGAATTAGTTTTTTGTATTGTTCGGTGTGATCGGAGGATGCGGCTGGGGTTTATTGGTCGGTGATGGAAGGCCTTTTTCAATCACTGTCGCGATTTCTGGAATCGTCAGTCAAGCTGGATGATGAAGGAGGGGAGAAGGCGATGGCTCGATGGTTTAATCGTGGAGCGTGACGAGGTTGTTTTTTGTTATTCTCTCCTTAGTTTGTGATACACTTTTGATTTACTATTGTCGTCGTTTGGGAGTCGTAAAAAGCAACGGATTTTTTTGAATACCTCTCCTTAAGGAGGTTTTAGTATGCATTTGATTTCATATTGTTGTTCTTTTGGGGTCCTCATTCAGAAGGAACACGTTTCTTCTCATTTTGCTCTCCTTAGCACTGACTTTTGCAACTTTTTACGTGTGTGTGACTAAATTTCCTGGTGACCTGGAAATGGCCATTTCCCTTCTGTTATCCCCGCGGAGGCGGGGATCCATCTTTTTGATTTTCGCAGGAGAAAGTGATTCAATTGGAATAAATCGATCTCGCCAGGGTCTGACTTGATCGGTCCCTCCAGAAACAGCTCACGCTGTTGTAAATAGGCCTTTATCAGTGGCCGGTAAGCCGCATCTCTGGATCCCCGCCTCCGCGGGGATGACAGGAAAAAGGACTGCCAGAAAATTTGGGCAGACACTTTTGCAGCTCAAGGGTGAAAAATAGGGAGGTTTTATACGCATTTGACTTAATCATTGCGCGGTAGCCAGTCCGTTCGGCATACTGATTTGATCGGTTCTGGCGTCAACGTCAGCCAGGCCTGCATGCCGGCCTGCCAGAGATGCGATTGGGTCTGATAG
>JAAZAW010000125.1 GCA_012514125.1 Phycisphaerae bacterium
GGGACTGGCTGGGCTTTTTCGTGGCGTGATGGGTTGGGTTATTTGTTGATGTTGTTTTTGGCTAGGAGGAGGAAGAAGAGGAGGAGCAGACCCATGATGGTTAGAGCGGGGAAAAGGGCGGAGGTGCCCAGGTGACGGATGATCAGCGAACTGACGAAGGGACCCGCGGCGGCGCCGAGGGCGCCTGAGCCGATGACGCAGGAGGTGAAACGAGTGTGGTTTCTCGATTTTTGGCTTATTGTGACGATGATCGGCCAAATGGGGCCTCCGGCGAGTGAGCCGATGAGGACGAGTGATGAGGCGACGGTGACGGAAAGATTCAAGCTCAGGATCGCATTGCCCGCCATCATTCCGAAGGCCCCGATCAGGACGGCAGGCCAGAGCGTCCAGCGGTGCGGTAGAGTGAGGGTGAGCATTCGTCCGGCGATCATTCCGGTCCAGAAGAGGCTCAATCGCTGGGCGGCGGAGCCTGTGGGAAGATTGAAATGTTTTTCAAAGTAGGCGGAGATCCAGCAGACGGCGGAGCATTCGGCACAGACGTAAAGGAAGAGCGAACCTGCGAGATAATAAAAAAGCAGGTCTTTATAGAGCGGTCGATTTTGGGAGTGTTTTTCCTGTGGTTCGATTTTGGAGTG
The DNA here is from genome assembly GCA_012514125.1 of Phycisphaerae bacterium. Lineage (GTDB taxonomy): Bacteria > Planctomycetota > Phycisphaerae > JAAYCJ01 > JAAYCJ01 > JAAZAW01. Next base: position 636 of record JAAZAW010000125.1, read on the forward strand.
GTCGTCGGGAACGGTTCTGAGGGAGCCGTCGAGCCGGCGGGTGGCGAGGACGAAAAAGACGCCGATGGAAAAGATCATGGCGGCGAGAGTCAGGAGTATTTTTGGCCAGGGGATATGATAGCTGAGCATGAATCCGACGAGACTTGCTCCGAGAATGGCTCCGACGCAGTAGAAGACCTGGCTGAGGTTCATCAATTTGCTGGAATTTGAGGTTTCGAAGCGGCAGATCATGATGGAGCTGAAGGTTTCGACGAGTCCGCCGAGAAAGCCCAGGGGGACAGCCCAGGCGATGAACATTTGGAAATTTGAGAGTTTTGCACCGACGGCGAGGACAATGCCGACGGACAAGACTCCGAAGGCGACGAGTTGGCGATGGGTAATTCCGAATTTTTCGGATGCCCAGCCGCCTGTGACGGAAGCGAAGGCGAAGCAAACAAATTGGAGCATGAAGATATAACCGAAGTTTTCGTAATTGACGTTAAAGTCGGTTGCGATGGTTGTGGCCAGGGGTGGAACGGCGTTGGCAGAGAGCGCAAAAGCAGCGAGGGTCAATAAGGTCGCGGCGAGGGCCGATTTTGTTGTGCGGATCATGGGTTTCTCAACTAAACAAACAATACCGATAGTTTCTTATTATCGTAGGACGACGATACCGAATTTGTGAGAGGTTTGGAAGATAAATTTGCGGAAACGTTGGAAGGTGTTTGCGGTGGGTTTTATAATAGGCTTTTGAGTTAATATTGTCGTCGCATTAAAAATATAAAACTTCGGTCGCTGAAGCTCATCGAAGCGACACGGCGTGGGCAAGGAGATGTCCCTTCGACAGGCTCAGGGACCGAAATGACGACGATATTAAATTAAAAGCATGTAATACGTTGTTGGAGATGGGAGGGAGGCGTGATTGAGAGAAGATGAATGATCATGCGCGACGGATGGATGGGATTTACCATGTGCAACGTCATTTTTATGATGCGACCCGGCGTTTATTTTTGCCTGGGCGGGATTTGTTGCTTGAGCGGGTGGGAGATGGACTTGAGGGGGCAGTGCTTGAAGTGGGGTGCGGGACGGGACGGAATTTACGGATTCTTGCGAGACGATTTCCGCATGTTCAATTTTATGGAGTGGATATTTCCAGCGAGATGTTGTGGACGGCGAAGCGGAAAATTGTTCGAAGCGGTTTGACCAATATTCACATCGCCCAGGGGGATGCACAGACGGTTGATCCGCGTGAAATGTTTCGGGTGGAACGATCTTTCGATGTTGTATTTTTTTCTTATTCGCTTTCGATGATTCCGGATTGGCGAAAGGCGATGGAAATGGGGATGGGATGTTTAGGGGAGCGGGGACGTCTTTATATTATCGATTTCTGGGATCAGCAGGGTTGGCCTGGAGTGGTTCGACGGTTGCTGGTTTGGTGGTTTGGATTGTTTCATGTTCGATACGAGCCTGGGATGATCGAGGAGTTCAAGTCGCTTGCGGAGAAAAACGCTGCACGATTTGATGTGTATTCGATTTCAGGCCGATATGCTTTTCTGGCGACGCTGATGAGGTGAAAAGGCGTCATGGGAGGACGAAGTCGTGTGTATCGGAGCGAATTGTGAGAACCGGGCAGGGGGCTTTTCGCACGACACGATCCGCAACGGAGCCTAGCATGACGCTTTTGAGGCCGGAGCGGCCATGGGTGGCCATGATGATCATATCGATTTTTTCATCGCGGGCGTATCGGATGATTTCGATAAAAGGCTTACCGGAGATGACGGTGGCGATGGTTCGATGGCGATCGTCGAAGTTTTCGGTGACGAAATCTTTCATTTGTTTTCGGGAGATGTCGAGCATTTGGTTTATGTCCGGTCCCATGGGCAGTCCTTCGGGTCCCATGGTGAGCCAATATTGGTAGGCTTCATCCAGTACGTTCAGGACATGGAGTTGAGCCTGGAATTGTTCGGCAAAGGATTTGGCATATTTCAGGGCGACGAGGGATAATTCTGAAAAGTCGGTTGGATAGAGGATTTTTGTGAGTTTGATCATCATGGTTCTCCTTGTATATTGACATTTGAGGACACATGAGGCACATGCGTTTTCCCTTGACGCCGATGCCCTGAATATCTAGTATAGTTTAATCAAATATCGGAGAGATGCAAGATGAACATGCCGAAAAATATGGAGGCGTCGCAGATGCCCAATGAACATGGCCGATTCGGTCCGTTTGGGGGGCAATTTGTTCCAGAAACGTTAATGGCGACGCTTAAACAATTGGAAGTGGAATACGCGGCGGCGAAGAACGATCGGGAATTTCATCGTCAACTGGATTGGTATCTTAAATATTATTCAGGCAGGCCTACGAGTCTTTATTTTGCGCGGAACCTTACGCAAAGACTTGGTGGGGCGAAAATATATATCAAGCGTGAAGATCTGGGTCATACCGGTTCGCATAAGATCAATAACGCGTTGGGTCAGATTCTGCTGGCGGTGCGGATGGGTAAAAAACGCGTCATTGCGGAGACGGGCGCGGGTCAGCATGGTGTGGCGACGGCGACGGCGGCGGCGGCGTTCGGGTTGCAGTGCGAAGTTTATATGGGGACGGAAGACATTCGCCGGCAGGAGTTGAATGTTTATCGGATGAAGCTGTTGGGGGCAAAGGTGATCGGTGTTGACAGCGGTCAAAAGACGCTTAAAGACGCGATTAACGAAGCGATGCGGGATTGGCTTGGTTCGGTTCAAACGACGCATTATGTATTCGGTACTGTCGGCGGGCCCCATCCGTTTCCGATGATCGTTCGGGATTTTCAATCGGTTATCGGCAGGGAAATTCGGTCTCAAATGATGGAATTTGAAGGGCGTTTGCCTGATGTGTGCATTGCGTGTGTGGGCGGGGGGAGTAACGCGGCGGGTATGTTTTATGATTTTATTTCCGACGCGGGTGTTCAGCTTGTAGGAGTGGAAGCTGGGGGGTATGGGATTCATACGCCGATGCATTCGGCGAGTATTTCCTGCGGTTCGCCGGGGGTGCTTCACGGGACGTATACTTATGTGCTTCAGGACCAGGACGGTCAGACGGCGAATGTGCATTCGATCGCGGCAGGGTTGGATTATCCGGGAGTTGGGCCGGAGCATTCATCGTGGTATGAATCGAAACGGGTGGACTATACGGCGGTTACGGATGATGAGGCGATCGACGCGTTTAAATTGCTCAGTCAGACGGAAGGGCTTATTCCGGCGTTGGAATCGTCGCATGCGGTTGCTTACGCGGTGAAGTTGGCGCCGAAACTGGGAAAAGACAAACTGATGGTGATCAATCTTTCGGGCAGAGGGGATAAGGATTGTATGGAAGTGGCTCGGTTGGAGCAACTTCGCCAGGAAAAGAAAGAACAGCGAGGATAATTATCGTGGTAAATCGCATCGATCAAAAATTCAATGAGTTGGCGTCGGACGGCAGGAAAGGATTGTTTCCGTTTCTTGTAGCGGGTCAGCCCGATCTCAAGACGACGCAGGAGTTGATTAAATGTTTGGAAACGCTGGGAGTTTCGGGGATCGAGTTGGGATTTCCTTTTACCGATCCTGTTGCGGATGGTCCGGTGATCCAGAACGCGTTTACGCAGGCCTTGGCGCAGGGATCGAGTGTTTCGGGGATTATGCGGGCGATCGGAGAAATTCGTTCGCAGGTTTCGATTCCGATTATCGCGATGGTTTCGGCGTCGATTGTTTATCGGGTTGGGGTCGATAGTTTTCTCGAACAGGCTGCCCGAGCGGGTTTCGACGGGTTTATCATTCCGGACCTTTCGTTGGAAGAAGCACCGGTGATCGCGGAGAAGGTGAAAAAGCTGGATTTGCGATTGATACTGCTTGTTTCGCCGACGAGTCCGGAAGATCGTCAGGAGCTTATCGCCAGGACCGCGACAGGATTTATCTATTATATGTCGATTGCGGGGATTACTGGTGAGCGGGAGAAACTGCCCGAAGAATTGCCGGGAAACGTGAAGCGGCTTAAAGCGCTTTCGGGAATTCCTGTATTGGTGGGTTTCGGCATCAAATCGCCGGAACAGGTGCGACAGGTTTGCCGGGTGGCGGATGGGGCTATTGTCGGCAGCGCGATTGTTCGACGAATTGCCGAATCGATAGAGCAGGGGGCAGATCGAGATCAGACGCTGGTGTGGGTGGAAGACTATGTTCGCGAGCTGATGACGGGGATAGTTAGAAGTTAGAAGTTGGAAAGTTAAAAAGTTAAAAAGTTAAAAAGTTGGAAAGTTGGAAAGTTGGAAAGTTAAAAAGTTAAAAAGTTGGAAAGTTGGAAAGTTAAAACGTTGTTTAACTTCAATCGCTGAGTCTGTGATTTCCGACCCAAAGCCTAAAGCCTAAAGCCC
>JAAZAW010000126.1 GCA_012514125.1 Phycisphaerae bacterium
ATTCCGGAGTACCAAAATGACTCAACTAAATGTGCTCATCGTCGGCGGAGGAATGATTTCCCAGGAAGTGATTCTTCCCACCGTCTTTCAACAACGCCGGGCAGGCAAAATCCGCGATGTCCTGGTTGCCAGCCGTCGTGCGCAAACCATCCAAACCCTTCGGCGGCAATTTCCCAACGAAAATTTCCACGCCTGGCCCGATCCCGACACCGTCAACCCGCAGGAGTCTTTTCCCGATATCTATCGCGACGCAATTCAAAAACTCAAACCTCCCGGCGCCGTCATCGTCGCGACACCCGACCACCTTCATACTCCCGTCATTCTGTGCGCGATTGACAACGGTTTTGACGTCATCGTTCAAAAACCGCTCTGCCTTGACATAGCCGACGCCCGAAAAATTCTCCAGACAGCCCAGACAGCCCAACGATACGTCTACACCGATTTCCACAAACGCCACGACCCCGCCCTTCGCGCTTGCCAGTATAAATATCGGCGGGGACTCCTCGGCGAAGCGCTTTGCAGCCACGCCTGGATCGAAGAGCGCCGCGAAATGCCCCTGAAAAATTTCGCACTCTGGGCCGAACAATCCAGCAGTTTCGAATACATCGGCTGTCATTACGTCGATATGTTCCATTTCATCACAGGACTGATGCCGCGAAAGGTTATCGCCTTCGGCCAGAAAAAATTCCTCCCCGAACACGGCAAAAACGCCTTTGATGCCGTCCAGGCGATTATCGAATGGGAAAACGGCTCGGTGCAATATGTCCAGTCGTCCTGGGTCCTGCCCGACGCCAACCCCAACCTGACGAACCAGGGATTTCAGATCACCTGCACCGAAGGCGAATTCCGAGCCGACAATGCCGACCGGAACAGCAATTTTGTCTCCACCCCAAACGGGTTCGAACGCTTCAACCCGCACTTTTTCAAACCCTACCTGGATTGGGACAACTTTGATCGGGACTATTGGACAGGCTATGGCGGCGAAAGCATCATCCAGCCGATCGACGATATCATCAAACTCCACCAGCACCCCGAAAGGAGAAAACAGTTCCTCGCCGATTTTGAAAAAACTCGGCCCGTTCCCCGCCAAGCCATGATCGCCACCGCGGTCATCCAAGCTGCGAGAATGAGTCTCGATCGGCACAATGCACCCGTTATTCTAGATCAAAACCTGAATCTGCATTGCGATATCTGACCGTCTGAACCCGGATGCTGAACGAAGGCTGGAACTTTTTGATTTTTTTGTAAGATTTTTACGTTTAAACGATACAATAATTGCTTGTTACTTTTATTAAAGGATTTGCGATGATGTCAGTGGTTAAAAATATTAAAGACAACTCTATTCGATCAAAAATGAAAATTGCCATTGTTGGAGCCGGTGGACGAACGACCACCTTTTTGAACTACTTTTCGCAACATCCCAGCGAAGGGGAAGTGGTCGGCATCAGCGATGTGATCCCGGAAAAAGCCGAACTACTGTTAAAATATTACAAGATCAATGCACAGGTCTTTAAAGACACCGAAAAAATGCTCGACACCGTAAAACCGGACGCGGTGATTATTTGCACGCCCGATTTTGCGCACGTCGAACCTTCCGTCCTGGCTTTGAAGCAAAAAATTCATGTGCTTTGCGAAAAACCCATGTCCACTACTCTCGAAGACTGCGACAAGATCATCGAAGCCGCCAAAAAATCTTCCGCGATCTTCTATCTCGGATTCAATCTCCGACATGGTCCGGTCCACGCCACCGTTCACGAGGTCATCACTTCAGGCCGGCTCGGTAAGATCACCACCATTGAAGCCAATGAATATTATTATGGTGGAAAAACCTATTTCCGCCGGTGGAATCGTTTCCAGAAATTCGGCGGCGGACTCTGGATTACCAAAGCTTGCCACGATTTCGACCTGCTCAACTGGATGGCCGGCGCCGATCCTGCGAGTGTTTACGCAACCGCCAGTTTATCTCACTACAAAGCCAACCCGCAAGGGGCCGAGCAATGCCGGCATTGCCAAATTCAGCATGAATGTCCCGATTTCTTCGACGTCTTTACCACTCAACCCAGCGAATGGGAACAAGTCTGGAAAGAAATTCGAATGACCACGGAAAAAAATGGCGGCGAGCCGGCGGACCTGTGCCTCTTTAACGCAAAAAAAGATACCTTCGACAACGGAATCGCCGTCGTCAACTATAAAAACGATATCCGGGCCACCTACACCGTGAACGTCCTGGCATCGCGAAGTTCCCGACAGATGCGCGTCATCGGAACCGACGGAATGCTCGAAGCCGACATGGAACACGGTTCGATTGAAGTGATCGAACGTCACAGCGGCAGGAAACACACCTATGACCTTCGCGAAATGATCGCCGGCGGTCACGGCGGAGCCGACGACCGCATGATTAAGGATTTCCTCCATACTTGTCATCTGGGTAAAAAACCCAAATGCGGCTGGTCCGAAGGACGCCTGGCCGTTGAAGTCGCCCTGGCCGCCAGAGAATCCTGCCAGCGCGGTTCGGTCGTCAAACTTTAATGATAGTTTAATAAAACTTCTCCGGAAAAGGTTATCGCGTCCTTGTCATTGTGGTTAAAATATCACAATTGAAATGGCGTCGAAAAAAAAGCTACAACATCTGTTTGAACTCCGAAGCCCCTGGTGGTTGCCGGTACTGGCTTTGCTATGCCTGATCGTCTGGACCCGACAAATCCACCTCGGCGGTCTGAGCTGGTCCGACGCGCCCCAGCATGCCCTTGATGGAGCATTCATTCTCGACCTGGTCCGCGACATGCCCGCGCACCTCAACCAATGGGCACAGGAATATTATCTGCGATATCCCAATCTCGGCATCGTCACCTTTTATCCGCCATTTTTCGCCGCTGTCGAAGCGGTCTTTTACTCCATTCTCGGCGTATCGATCTTAACCGCCCGACTCTGCGTCGTCGCCTTCGCCCTGACAGGTTTGATCGCGATGTATTGGGTGACACGTCAACTTTTCGATCGGACCACCGCCCTGATCGCCGCAGGCCTCTGGGCCACCTTGCCCACCACCGTTCTCTGGTCCCGGCAGGTCATGCTCGAAGTGCCCACCGTGGCCATGCTGTTGATTTGTCTGGGTTGTTATCTTAAATATCGCTCGACGAACTCGATTCTTTGGTTAAGCCTCACTACGGTGTCGATCATCCTGGCGTTTTTCACCAAACAATGGGCGATTTTCTTCGCCGGTGTCATTTTTATCGATCTGCTTATCACGCTCGGATTCAAAAAAACGTTCATCCCGCGGCATTGGATCGCGATGGGATCGGTTGTCGTTGTCATCGGCTTGTACACGCTCTTTAGTTCGCGCTACGCCGCGCTTTCGAGCCTTTTGGTGCGAGGCGAGGACGGCTGGCGGCATTTATTCTCCATTGAGAACTGGATTTTTTATCTTAAAGCCATGCCTGAAGTTCTCAGCTGGCCTATGGTGGCGTTTACCGCCCTGGGGCTGCTCATCGCTGTTTCGTCCAATACGATTCATCAACTGCGAACACCGATGCTCTGGGCTGTGGTATTTTTTCTCTTCGCCAGTATCATCGCGTACAAGGAACCGCGATATTTTTATCTTTTCGTTCCATCGGCGGTGATCCTCACCGCCGGCGGTTTGATTCACGGGCTGGAAAAAACCAATCTTGCCTGGGCCGGCAGAGGATTGCTGATGACGATGATCGTCATGCAACTGATTAACGGCTGGTTTCAGAGTCCCAATCGCCTGGGCGGCTTTGCCCCCGCCGCTGGATTAATCGCGCAAAAGCCAGACGCCGATCTGGTTCTCATCGACGCCGCCAGGGAAGGCGACTTTATTTTCGCCCTGCGAAGCATCCAGGGACCCAGCGGAAAAATCATTCCCCTGCGCGCCAGCAAACTTCTTTATTCGCGTGCAGCCCGACGGCGATGGGCGTACCAGGCTCATGTAAAAAACGAATCACAAATCCTGAAATTGATTCGCGATTACGGGATCCGTTATCTTGTCGTCGAAAGCGGCCTGCCGAACGTGCCGGACTGGGAAGATTATTTTCCGCCCCCTTCGCAGATACTGCGAAATGTGTTGAAACAAAAAAACAACTTCGAAAAAATCGCTTCGTACCCCATCAGCTCCGACGCGGTCTGGAAAAACGTCACCATCGACGTCTATCGTTATCGCGGCCATCTGGGTCCTTTGAAAAAATCCGTCACCTTCCCCATGCCCTCCGTCGGGAAAGATGTGACGATTCCCCTGCCGAATCGATAGGCTCAATCACTACGATTTCTTAAAGTTTGGATTCTTCGACCCTTCGACAAGCTCAGGGTCCGAAACGACGACACAACTAAATCAAAAGTATATTACTTTGTATGAATTAGATTTTTAAAACATCGAAGAAATTGATTGATTTGTGCAAATGGATCGAGATGTTTGGCAATGTGGAAGTTTTGGGGTATGATATGGTAGTGTTTGAAAGACTTGGACTTGCAGCATTTGAGTTTGACGGGTACAACTAGGGTGATACGCTTTTGATTTAGTCGTGTCGTCGCATGAAAAATACCAGAATTTCGATCGCTGAGCTTGTCAAAGGGTCGATGCGGCATGGTGTAACCAGGCAAAAGCCCCTTTGACTTTCCTCAGGGTCCGAAACTGCGACAATAGTAAAATCAGAAGCGTGTGAGAGATAAAAACGATTTTTTTACGGGGTCAGTTTGATGGCGTTAAATCAAAAAAAGTCAGGTAAAAAAGAGACCACCATGCCTTCCAGGAATAAGCAATATATTCTTTTGGGCGTTGTGGTGGGTTTATTTGCGTTCGCAGGCGTGATGTTTTTCTCCTACAGCGGAGGCAGCGGTGGAGGCGGAGGACCTAGCCAACCGGCGACGATGATGGAGCCTCAGTTTGGTGTTGGACCAGGAGGTCCAATGGGTCCTGCAGGACCGGCAATACCAGAGCCTGTGTCGTTAAGCAATATTGAAAAGCCCAAGGATGATCCGGTTGGAGCGCGTTTAATTTCGAAGATCGGAGAATATTTTAAGCGTTACGAAGCGGCGGTAAAGACCGGAAACTGGAAGGAATTGGGGGGGTGGGCGTATTCCCAGGGGCTTTATGTGGAGGGGATTTATAATGACGCTATGGACAACGGCGTTTCAAAACTTCGGCCCAGATTTCATGAAAATTTGGTGACGGTTACGGACCCGACGAGCGCTGAGACGGTGTTGATGAACCAGCAGGACTATGAAAAGACCCAGACGCAGAAGTTGTCGCGGAGGATGTTCTCATATCGGAAGACGGCGGAGCGGATTGCGTCGCTGGAAACGGGGATGGGCAGTTCGAATTTGGCGAATTTGGCGAGTTTACTGGTGGAGGCGGACACTCTTCGGGGGCGGGAGTTGTATTTTGAAAGCATCAAAGACGAGAAATTTTATCCGATTTTGATGCGCGCGGTGGAACAGGGGTATCTGGGACATGAGTTGGAGAATCAGGCATGGCGGGGAAGCTGGGCAGAGCCTGTGCCAATGAATCTCTGGTTGCTTGAGCAGTTGATCGATCTGGACCCTTCGGTTTTTGAGCAGACGAAGAAGAAAGACGGTGAGAAGCCGGCAGAGGGTCCGATGGGGCCTGGTGGTCCCCCGCCGGGGATGTATCCTGGGATGGGGCCGATGGTTCAGGAGGTTTTGCCGGGGTTGGAGCATCGCAAGTTGCTGCTGTCGATTTTATCGCGTCGCGGCGGGATGGTGTCTTCGTCTTTGATCGGCAAACTTATCGCGAAGGACACCCACAACACGCTGTTGAAAGGGATCATGCAGGGGCAGGTGGATTCACGGTTGTTGATGCGTTTTAGTGGGATTTACGCGGAGCCTATGGTTGCGTCGTTGTCGGGGGCGTTTAAAACTCTTGATGTTTCGTCGCAGGGGTGGCCTGTGGTTGTCGAGTTGCTGGCGGGACTGAATAACGATCGGATCAATTATATGATTTTTGATCGTACGTCAGGGCAAGGAGTTTTGACGGGACGGACGGTTTTTTTGCTTTGTGCGGGTTCGAGTGGTTATACGCTGGATGAATTGACGAAATTTGTGGAAAATTCGAAGGTTGCGGATGTTCCGGTGGAATCGATTGTGGCGATGTGGACAGAGATATCACCGCATGCGAAGCAATCGCTTTGGGGGGTGGTGAGCGCGTTGATTCCTGATGTGAATATTGGGGATCCGCAGACGATGCCGATGGGTGGTATGCCGATGCCGGAAGAGTCGCGTCGGATTCGTGGGGTGAGAATGCCCGATGGAATGATGCCTCCCGGACCGGGGATGCCGCCCGAAATGATGCCTCCACCGGGGATGATGCCGCCGCCGGGAATGCCGGGGTATCCGCCTGCCATGGTCATGCCGAGTGGTACGGGAGGGAAGTCTCAGGCGATGCGGACGCATGGATGGCCTTTGGAACGGCATTTTAAGGCAGGGGTGGATGGTGAATCGGCGAAAAAGTTTTTGATGGCGTTAGGTCGTTTGAAGGTGGATTCGAGCAAGGTGGCCAGGTCGAATATGGGGCCGGGGATGATGATGGGGCCGCCCATGATGGGAATGGGACCGATGACGGCAGGTGTGGATGATATGGGTAAATTGCGGATTCGTCAGTCGGCATTGCGGAGCCTGGTGGTGCTGGACGATTCTTCGCTGGCGAATTATTATCGGGAATTGATCGATGATGCGCAGGTGGGAGATTTTGCACGGCTTGGGTTGTGTGTGCTGGATGATCGGGAGAGTATCAAGCCGTTGCTGAATCATTTCTGGAAACATCCGCTGGAGATTAACACGGTTTTGACGTTGAACGGCGTGACAAACAACCCGGAGCTGGACAAGGTTGCAGCCAAGCCCGGGAAGATTTCTGTGCCGCTGGATGCGATGGGTTTGCCCAGGGCGGGGTGCAGTGCGCGGGACGCGATGATTTATTTCGATTATCGCGAGGCGGGGCAGGCGTTTTTGTCGGCACTGGGAGAGTTGATTACACACAAGGACCCATTTGACAATCCGCAGCAGGTTGCGGACGCGGTTTGCGCGTTGATTGAGGGGTTGGGTCAGTGGTCGGTACCGGAGACGGCTTCGACGCTGGCGGATCTGGTGGAATCAACGAGTGATTTCGGGCTTCGCGGGGACGCAGGGCCGGGCTATGGTTCGCCGGGGCAGAATTCATTGCCGATGCAGGTTCGTTTACGGGCGTTGTCGGTGCTTGGAGCGATTGGCGATTCAGAGTCAATGAATGTGATTTTGCGTTTGGCGACGTACAGCCGAAAGGGAGAAATTCTGGGTTTGGCGGCGCAGATGGCGTTGGCTAAGCGTGGTACGGCGGATGCGGGTTATTTGTTTTTAGATATGCTGGACCCCGCGAAGGCTGATAAGAGCGGGGCGAACACCGGAAATATCGCGGCTCAGATTGCCAGGATCGATTCGGCGTTCAAGTCGGTGGAAGATATCGCGTTGTTGGGGCTTTCGCGGATCGAACTTAACGAGATACAGGTTCCCCGTGCGATCCAATTGATCCGAACGTTTGGGGAGCAGAAAAACGCGAGTGTGCCGGATTTGCAGGAACGGTTGGTGTTGAGCTTGCTGCGTGCAGGACAGGGACCGGTTTTACACGCGATATCGGAGATGATCGACTCGGCACCGATAAAGACGGGGGCGGGCGCCCAGGAACCATTTTACTGGAACCAGACCAGCGGGCAGGGACAGGACCAGTTTTTTATGAAGATGATCGCCGCATTGTCCGAAAGAGTGAGCCAGAAAGACCCTGCGGGTGTGGCGGCGGTGGTATCGGCGGTGATCCGCCGGGAGGAGATGTCGCTGATTCCATCGCAGGAGTTCCATTGGGAACCTAAACAATATCTGGTGGATTTGGGACGCGGGATGTCGTCGTTTAGAAATCCCATGAGGATGCCGTTGGGGATGATTCCCATGCAGGGGATGATGCAAGCTGGTGCGGTGGACGATTCGAAGGCTAAGGTTTCGCCGACATACGACCCTGGATTTGATTTTCCCACGATGAATTCTGTGCAGGGAATGATGGAGCAAAGGGCAGCGATTGCGGGTATGGAGCTGATGAGCAAGTTGGACAATGCCCAGCGATATCTCAAGCCGTTGAAGGAATTGAGTTATTATCGTTATCTGGCGGGATTCATGCTCTGGCGGATCGGCTACGACGCGGAAGGTGAGGAACTCATTGAGTTATTGTCGGGGTCGAATGATTCGAATAAGGATTTATATTTAAAGTTTCTGGCGATCGATCAGCTTCAACGGTTGGGGAATTCGAAATTGGGTGTGGTTTTCACCAAAACCCTGAATCGCACGGCGGATCGGGCGACGCAGGCAAAGTTGGGTGACGGTGTTTTGTACCTGTCGATGCAGACATGGAAGGACCAGATGACAGGCAGGACGTCGGTATTACGCGATTCCCGGCAGGTGGCTTCGCAGGTGGAGGCCTGGCGGCCGAAGATCGAGTCTCGCGGTTATGACAAATTATTGGCGGATCGTGCTCTGATTGTGCTTTCGACGCTTCAGGAAAGCGATCAGTCGCTTAAGTGGATGGCGGATATGGTTCGTTTGCAGTGTTCGCGACATGACCCGGTGTCGGAGACGGCTGTGGGGGAGTCGGTTCGCATTCTCCGATCGCTTAACCCTTCGGGTAAAGGGTCGGTGCTGGAGTTTTATCTGACGGTTTTGAACCAGACGATCGATCCTGAAAAGGCTCGTCAGGCGGCCGAGAAGAATCGTGCGATGTCGATGATGCCGCCGGAGATGATGCCGCCGATTCATGGGGGTATGAAGCCGGAACCAAACAGACGACGGAACACGCCGGTGAAACGGGTTCCTCCTGTTACCGTTTATCAATCGATTGGTCCGATGGTGATCCAGGCAATCGGGCAAATGAGCCAGGACGAGGTTCTTTCGGCGTTGATCGGGTTGTCCAGGTCCAGGCCCGATTTGATCGGGTCAATAGCGGTTGAGGTGTATCCGCGGGACAATCGTTATGGACAACGGTTGTTTCGGCAGTTGATCAACGATAGCAGCAAAGGTCCTGAGTTGAATGATCAGGTGCGATTGGGCATTGGTTATTTGTTGAGCAAGTCCGATCCACTGGCCTTTGAGTTGATGGTTCGGAGCGTGATCAAATCCGATTCCGTCGTCAGTGTGGAGAATCTGGATTCTCTGATCGCCTTGAATGAGGAAGGTCAATTGCCGGAATCCTTCGACATGAAAAACGCGGTCAAGACGATCATTCAGGGGTTGATGATGGAAAAACGCATCGGCAGAGAGGTATCGCAGGCAATTCAGAAAATAAGCGATGCGGGCAGAGAACTGGGTGATCGAGAAATTGACAAAATGATCGATCGACTTAATCTGGTTCAGGCGGGACCTCGCGCGAGGTGAGAAAAACTGTCTGTAAAGAAAATTGTTGATGATTGAATAACGGCTGGAGATTTTCTTCAGCCGTTTTATTATGCCGGTTCATTGGAAAAGTCGTTTTTGTCTCTGATTTTTCAAAATTGGTAAGCGATGGGATCGACCTCTCCGATGCTTTGGAAGGCGTTTTTTCGGATAATGCACGAATCACATCGCCCGCAGGCGATTCCGTCGGGGCTGGGGTTGTAGCAGGACCATGTTAACGAATAATCGACGCCGAGATCGAGTCCCAGTTGAATAATCTGAGGCTTGTTGAGGTTCATGAGAGGGGCATGGATGGATATTTTTTGTCCACTGACGCCCGCGTTGGTGGCGAGATTGGCCAATTTTTCAAACGCCTGGATGAATTCGGGCCTGCAATCGGGATAACCGGAATAGTCGACGGCATTGGCGCCGATGAATAAATCGAAAGCACCGACATTTTCGGCATAGGCCAAAGCCATAGCGAGAAAAACCGTATTTCGTGCCGGGACGTATGTGGAAGGGACATGTCGGGACATTTCGTTTTGATCGCGATCGAGAGGTACGGGCGGTCCGGCGGTAAGGGACGAAGAGTCGAAAAGTTGCGGATCAAGCCTGATGATTCGATGTCGATCGGTGATGTTGAACGATTGAGCAATCTTTCTGGAAGCATCGATTTCAATTTGATGACGCTGCCCGTAGAGGAAAGTCAATGCGTGGCAGAAATAGCCCTGATTGACGGCAACGGCGAGCGTGGTGGATGAATCGAGACCTCCGCTCAGAAGAACAACGGCCTGTTTTTTTTCAAAAGTTTGTTCCATGATCGAGTTTCCCAAAAAAAATATTTGTGACCTTTAATAGTGTAGCATGATTTTCGAAATAAGCCAATACATGCTTTTAAAGGGACTCATTTGATAATTTTGATTTTAAACTGCCGAGTGGACGCTTTTTGAGAATGGATATTTTTTGTGCCGATGATCATCACAGAATTAAGCTTTTTACAGGAAATGCCGAAATAAGATATATCGCAACACGAGTGATATTTTGACAATTGAAAAATCGGAACGAGAAAAATGAGGTGTGACAGATTTCTTCATCAATGAATTGTGATGCAAAAGATGATCGACGTGGCAGAAATTTCAAAGTCGCATACAGAAAATTATCCTATGATCGTTTGTTTCGTATTTTTCTCTTGACAAAATCGACGAACAAAGACCAAATTACACTTAAGTGTTGTGCTCTTTGGAAACCTATCTTTTTTTTCTAATGGGAGGCCAAATTATGGCAAAGAAAGCGACCACAAAGAAAGCCACAGCTAAGAAGAAAGCTCCGGCAAAAAAGGCTCCGGCGAAGAAAGCCCCGGCGAAAAAAGCTCCGGCAAAAAAAGCGACTACCAAAAAAGCCACGGTAAAGAAAACAGCCGCTAAAAAACCTGCCGCGAAAAAAACAACCGCCAAAAAGCCGGCCGCAAAGTGCGCATCGAAGAGCTGTGCTAAATCCTCAAAGAAGTAGACAGCATGGTAATGACTCATCGCCTCTGCGATGAGCCCTTGAGCGAACTTCAAGGTGAAGAAAAAATGGAAAGTCCTCTGCCACGGCGGGACTTTCCATTTTTTCGTTTTTACGGGAATCGATACGAAATAAAGGCATTATTGTACGAAATCCATTGCAATACAACGAGGTCCGCCACGCCCCATCCTGCCGAATTTCCGGGGAAATTCCCTCATCTTCATTCTTCCTCGCCAGCCCAGAGCTTCAGAGTCAGTTCGATGCCCAGAAGTTGTAAATCGTCCACCATGGCGTGAATGAAATCACAATGTTCAGCGATGATTTTACTGTCGCCGCCGGTGACGATAAGCTCGGGCCAACGACCCAGGTGGGTGGCGAAACGTTCGACAATTTCACGCAGGGCCCCGACGGCTCCGAAAATAATACCGGCGGAAATGGCATCGGGGGTATTTCGTCCCCAGGGGGTTTCCGGCGCCTGGAGCCGGACCAGGGGCAGTTGGGCAGTGTGTTCGGCGAGACTTTGTGCCGACAAACTCAGACCTGGAAGGATCACGCCACCTATAAAAACACCGTTCTCATTGACACAATCGATGGTAATGGCAGTACCGAAACTGGCGACGGCGACAGCATGACCCATGCGTTCAAAGGCCATCGCTGCCGAAACCACCCGATCGCATCCGACGGTTTTTTCGTCGGTCAGGTCCAGCTTGAGCGGTAAAGGAATATCTTTGCCGATGACTTTAGGCTCGACATCGAAGGTATGTGAAATTTTTTGACAGACCTGGCTGCAAATGTCTGGAACGACCGAGCAAATAATGATCGGCATGGGAGCATTGGTGAAAAATTCATCATGAAAGTGCCCGATAGCCCGGATCAGCTCGGTCAAATCGCCGGTTTTGGTCGATTTTTTTTCAAGAATTTTCTGTTCTTCCACCACGGCGATACGCGTATGGGTGTTTCCGAGGTCTATCGCGATAATTTTCATGTTTTTTATTCTCCCAAATCCAAAAATTCATCTTCTTCGCCCATCGGCTCTTCACTGAGGAAGAATTCGGGCGTTTTTTCATCGGAACGGGACTCGTCGAGGTCACGCTGCTCCTGGACCATGTACCAGAGTTTTTCAAGCAGGTTCACCAACCCCTTGCCTGTGACGGCTGAGATCGCCAGAATGGGCTTGCCCAGTTCATCGCGTAATTGATCGAGAATTTCATCCGCGTTGGTAAGGTCCATCTTATTGGCGACAATCAGCTCGGGCTTGGCGGCGAGAATGTTGGAGTATTTGTTCAATTCGTTCCGGATCATGTAATAATTTTCTGCCGGGTCCGAACCGTCGAAAGGCATGACATCGAGCAGATGGACAATCACCCGCGTTCGTTCGATATGTCTGAGGAAGGTGTCGCCCAGACCTGCGCCTTCGTGAGCGCCTTCGATCAGGCCCGGCAGGTCCGCGATCACCAGTCGTTTATGCCTCGAAAGTTCCGCAATGCCGAGAACCGGATGAAGCGTCGTGAAAGGATAATCCGCAATTTTGGGTCTGGCTTCGGAAATGTGAGAAATCAGGGTCGATTTACCGGCGTTCGGTTTCCCGACAAGTCCGACGTCGGCGATTAATTTAAGTTCCAGACGCAGGTTTCGCTCCTGGCCCGGTTTGCCGGGTTCGGCGTGACGGGGGGCCTGCTCGACCGGTGTGGTGAAATGAACATTGCCTCGTCCGCCCTTGCCCCCGCGTGCGATACAGACCTTTTCACGCGATTCCGTCAGGTCCTTGAGCAAAATTCCGGTGTCCTTATCATAAATGAGGGTGCCCCGCGGAACCTCAATCACCAGATGCTTTCCGCTTTTACCGGTCATTTTCTTGCCCATCCCTTTTTTACCGTCCTCCGCCCGCCAATGATGACGACCGGAAAAGTCCATGAGGGTATCGACGTTATCCACCGCGACGAAATAAACATTGCCGCCGTTACCACCGTCTCCGCCGTCCGGGCCGCCTCTGGGCACGTAAGCTTCCCGACGGAATCCGACACAACCGTCTCCGCCGTCTCCGCCTTTGACATAAATTTCAGCCTGGTCTACGAACATGATTGACATATCCTTCTATAGAGCACAAAATGTACTTTGTTTTTATTTTTTCGATGTTTGCCGTCCGGATCGACCCACACAGGTTGATTGTATCCGACAAGGCCCATGAAAAAAAGATGTTCCTGCCGGCTGGAGGTTCTTGTCCGCCGGGGTATCGTGATTGGTATTATAACGAGGAGTCCGCGAACGATGCAGAAGAATCAACATTCTTATGAAAATCTTTTTGAGCAGTCGAAGACCCATAACCAGGACCATTTGTTTGGATTCTGGAATAAACTCGATGATTCCCAACAAAATCGTCTTCTGATGCAGATCGCCGAACTGGATTTCGATCGACTCGATGAGTTGATCCGCAACAATGTCCTCTCGGCAGAGCCTTTCCCGCTGCCCCAAAAGATCGAACCGGCGTTTTTTTATCCGGCTGAACCCAAAAACGATAAGCAACGCAATGAATATCAACGGGCCTGGGAAGTAGGCGAAAACGCCCTTCGCGCAGGCAAAGTCTGTGCCTTTACCGTGGCAGGCGGCGCGGGAACCCGACTGGGATTCGACGGTCCCAAGGGAATGTTCAAGATCAGTCCGGTACTCAATAAATCTTTGTTCCAGCTTTTTGCCGAATATATTCTCAACTGCAAGAAACGATATAATCCCGACCTGCGCTGGTATATGATGACCAGCACGACGAACCATCAGGAAACGATTCAATTTTTCAAGGACAACAACTTTTTCGGGCTTAATCCGGCCCACGTGGTGTTTTTCCAGCAGGGAATGATGCCCGCCTTTTCGACCGACGGCAAAATCCTGCTTGATACGCCCTCTTCGCTGTCACTGAGTCCCGACGGCCACGGCGGATCGCTTCGAGCACTGCGAAAATCAGGGGCGCTCGACGATATGCGCCGGCTCGGAGTCGAATACATCAGTTATTTCCAGGTCGATAACCCCCTGGTCAGATGTCTCGACCCGCTCTTTATCGGGCTTCATATTCAAAGCGGTTCGGAAATGTCCAGCAAATCGCTCTCCAAGGCGCACGATCTGGAACGTGTGGGCAATTTTGTCATCGGCGACGATAAACTCATGGTCATCGAATATTCCGATCTGCCCGATGAACTCGCCCATGCTCAAAACCCCGACGCCAGCAGAAAATTCGACGCCGGTTCGATTGCGATCCACATCCTTTCGCGAAATTTTGTCGAACGGATCACCGAAGGCGACCTGAAATTGCCCTATCACCGCGCATTGAAGAAAGTCCCCTATGTCGATAGCAACGGCAATCGCTTCAAACCCACCGAACCCAATGCAATCAAACTTGAACAGTTTGTTTTTGACGCCATTCCATTGGCCCAGAACCCCATCGTCTTGCAGACTCGACGAGAAGAGGAATTTTCACCGGTGAAAAACGCGGATGGAGCCGATTCGCCTGAAACCTGTCGGCGAGATTTGTCCGCAAGGACTGCACGATGGCTCAAACGAATGGATGTGCACATAAAATGCGATGAAAACGGATATCCCGCCTGTGGAGTGGAAATTTCTCCGTTGCGGGCGATTTTTGAAAGCGATCTGAAGTAAATATATCTGCCATTCCCACATTTGTGCACAGAAAAGACGCGCTGAGCTTGCTCAGTGGCTCAATGAAAAAGGTTATAAAAAGCGAGGCGAGTTCCAACAGGAACCCGCCTTTTTTTGTTTTTTGTTTTCCCGTTCTTATCGCAAAAACGGACGAGCTTCCTTTTCTTCGAACAGTGTCCGATATCGGCTAGGCTCATAAAGCTTAAATTCCAACGCCCGCAGATACTCTTCAGGCCCGCCCTTCCGGACGATCTCGATCAGCGATTCAATCTGCGTCTGCGATTTAAATTCGCCGATGGCCCGGAGCTTGTTTTCAAGAAACGACATCGGCGTGCGAACTCGAAGCTTGGGTGCCTCAGGAAAATCACAGTAAACGCCAAGCTCATGCACGTAAGGAACCTTATCCAGAGCGTTTCCGAGTTCGGGCCAAATATTACCTGACGCATGGAACAAGCTGATCAACAGCTCTTCATGAACAATGCGATGATCCGGATGCAAATCGTTCGACGTCGGCAAAAACACCTGAGTCGGCCTGATCTTACGCAAAATATATGTAAATGCGTTCTGCAGACCGTTGAATCCGAAAAATTCCGCCTGCTCGCCTTTTTCCGCGGGACGTCGCCCCCGATACGCTGTTAATCGACAATCCGGAAACCCAAGCCAGTGAATATTCTGCTCCGGAATCCCCATCGATTCATAGCAGGCGAAGGTTTCTTTTCGTCGAATCTTGACGATGGTATCTTGTTCTTCCGGGCTGCAATACCCCATCGAACCGTCGGTCACAATAACAATATGAACCGGAACGTTTTCACGTTTCGCCAACTGCATCATCAATCCGCCGCCGAGCACCACATCATCATCATGCGGGCTGAAAAAAGCAAAGCATTC
>JAAZAW010000127.1 GCA_012514125.1 Phycisphaerae bacterium
CACCTGCCAGGATCATCGGCGCTCTTTCACCCTCGAGGAATTTTCGCAGATATCGGTCGAGTTGCTGGAAAAACTCAAGGACATCTTTCTTTTTAGCAGCGTTATCGGTGCCGGCTCCGTGGCCGTGAAAAACAGCGGTTGCCGCTTTATTTTGTCCACGATTTCCGACGACATGATAAGTAATGTTCTGGTCCGAGACGTTATATCTCAGAAGTTCGTCGATGCTCTTGGGAACTTTGACAAGTTCCACTTCCTGAATGTTCATGCGTGTACACTGAAAGAGTCTGATATTTTTTTTGTTAAGTGCGAGGATATAAAAACGTCCATCCGCGATAAACATGGGAAGCAAGGGTGTTACGTTAAAACTATCACCAATAAAGACGTTCTGTCCAAATGTCAAAGGCAGCCTGAAATATTTGAAGATTTCCGGTGAAACAAAGACTGCCAACCCCTCATTTTGGTGTCTCCAGAAAAAGCTATCTGTCAACAGGGCGCCTGCCGGGGCCAAGAGGTCTTTGGCTTCGGGTAATTTGTGTCCCTGATCGACAAGTCGTTGCTCGGCTTCCCGAAGAAGGTTCTTGAAACGGATAGAATTTTGTTCTGCCTCAGGTCCGGATTTATTCGCAGGCATATAAATCGAGACACACGATCCTTTGGACGTTACGATTAATTTGTTTAACTCTTCCTTTGGTAATATGTTCATCAGGTGGTCTCCTTAAAAAGGATAGACAATTTTAAAACTGTTTTAACCGGTTGTTTCTGTCGATTTTCAATTTCTATTAAAATTATATGCCGTGAAAATAAGCGTATCGACAATTTTTAATTCATGAACAGAGCGAAGGTTATGGACGTTGTCGAAGATGTTGAGATTGGCGGTCTTAAGTGGTTGGAACTCAAAAACAAGCGAAAGGGTCTGTGAGGACGGCGGATTAAAAAAATTATGGATTACCGGGGGATGAAGTGAAAAAATCTTCGCCGTAGACCAGCAATCCGCCGGTATGGCTGGTGTAAATGATCAATCCTGCGACCAGAGCCAGTAAGAAAAGATATAAATAATAAGTTGTTTTGCTGCCAGGGTATTTTGTTCGGGGGAATAATTTCATGGAGCAGGCGGATACTCCGAGAAGGACGACGGCGTACCCTGCGATTTGATGTTTGACAAGCAGGGGTGGGCGGGCATTGAAGAAGGTGATTTGTGTAAAGGGAAATCCGGAGAGCGTGGCGACCAGGGCGCCGATTGTCCCAATGAAAAGGCAAAATACGGCGGTGGTGTGCAAAGACGTTTTTTTCAATTTCCAAGCCAGCAATTCCGCCAGCAAGGCAGTGACGAGCAACGCAACGGGAAAATGAGCGACTGCCGGATGTGTTTTACCGAACACATCCAGCAGTCCATTCATATTCAAAATCGATGTCAGCATTTTTTCCAAGGTGGTGTATTGGGTAAATAAATCTTGAACTCGTTAAACAATTTATCCTCGTAGGCTCCAGCATACTCATTTTTCAGGAATTTTGGAAGGGCTTCATTGTAAAAAAGTTCCCATGACGCTTCTTCGTGGCCTGGATTGATGGGGAAGAACAAGGCGTTATTACCTTTGGCAGCTTTATAATCGCCCATCGCGTCACCGATCATCAGGACATGATTGGGCTGATATTTGTCTTTTGTGGCAAAGGCGAGGTGTTCTTTTTTGGTGCCCATTTCCTGGCCTGCGATGACGGCAACATACGGGTCGATATGGTGTTCGGCCCATTCGCGGCAGAGAGCTTCGCCGGGGGTTTGGGAGACGACCATGGCGTCGGCATTTTCAGC
>JAAZAW010000128.1 GCA_012514125.1 Phycisphaerae bacterium
ACGAATTTTCATCTCACGTTTTCAACCCCCTTCATAGAGATCTCTATAGGGATCTCTATGAAATCTCTAGAGATCTCTATAGAGATTTCTATGGCCGGATGAAAAAAACATGAAAATAGATGCAAACTCATGAAAATAGTCGTCGGGTTTTCATCTTTCAGAATTTTTGTCCAGGCCAAATCGATACTCTTCAAAAAAAATAAAAATATTTTTCATCCTTATCTTCGTTCAGATAAATCACTTACGATTTTTTGAAGTTTTTTATTTTTCCAAAAATTTGCATTTAGCCACCCGTGTGCTATCTTTAAGGGTAGGGCAGGCGGGCTTCGGGCTTTGGGCTTTGGGGGTTGGGTCGGGGGATTACAAGCTCAAGAGCGAAAATCATAACATCGTTTAACTTCTAACTTCAACTTTCAACTAACTTCTTTAACTTCTCCAACTTTTAACTTCTAACTTCCAACTCTCTTTTTGAACCCTCAGGCCGATCGACTCGCGTTGAATCGATGGAGATTTTTTCTCTCCCTGTCGCCTGCAGCCTGCAGCCAGCAGCCCGTAGCCCGATTTCCCTTCTTTCTCATTGTTTCGCAAATAAATCCCCATCTTCGCAAAATGTTGCCCTTTTCAAAAAAACTTTTAATGAGTTTAATGGAAGCATAGGATAAAATTTGATAACTCTACAAATTGGAGAAACAAAAATGATACGCATCGGTGCAGCGACCAGGGATATTTCTCCTGATGGATCGATCCCGCTTTGCGGCCAAACCCATGTCCGAATATCGAAGTTCCAGCATGATCCCCTGACCGTCAATGCCGTGTATTTTGAACAAGACGACCGAAAAGCAGTTTTAGTTTCCTGCGACCTGGTCGGAATGGAACAGCCGATGGTCACCGCCATCAAAAAAAGCTGCTTCGAACGATACGGTCTTGGTCCTCATCAACTGTTCCTGGCCTGCACGCATACTCACCTCGGACCCTATACCAACGAAAGTAAATGGGTTCCGCCGGAGGTGGTCATGCAGGATTATCTTCAGGAGATTCAGGAAAAGATCGTCCAGGCCGTTGGCCAGGCCATCGCCGGGGCGGAACCCTGCGAAGTTTATGCGGACAGCGGGTTCGTCGAGCAAATGGGCTTTAATCGGCGGGGGATTTTAAAGGACGGCAGGGGCCAGATGTATTACGGGTCGTGGGATCCGGATTTTGATCGACTTGAAGGTCCTCGCGATGGAGAGGTAGGGGTCATTTTCGCTCATCCTGTCGGGAAGGAATTCGATCAGCTCAAAGTGGTCATTACCTCTTTTTCCACGCATCCGAATTCGATGGAAGGTGAAAGTTTTGTCAGCGCCGATCTGGTCGCCAGTGTTCGCCAGCAGATCCAAAAGACCTTCGGCGACGATGTGGTCGTCGTTTACCTGACCGGAGCCGCGGGCAATACGGCTCCGAGTGACCTGGAAAATAATCCTGAAAGAAAAATGCCCTGGCGGAACGAGTCGGGATGGCGACGGTCGGGCTATTATCTGGGCAGCGAGATCGTCAAGACCATCGCGGGGACGCTCGAACCGATGAAAGACCCGAAACTCGATTATCAGTCCCGAACACTTCCCCTGGCGATACGCGACTATCCTGAAGACCTGGATTTTTCGAAAATTCAACGGGGAATGGAACAGATTTTTGTCGATTCCCGTGAGCATTGGTCCGAGTGGAAAAAAAATAATGCCGCAGAGGATATCTGTCTTAGTGTTCTGCGGATCGGCGATGCCGCCATTTGCACCAATCCCGCCGAGCTTTATTGTGAGTTTGGTCTGGCGATCAAGAAAGACTCTCCGGCCCGCGTGACGCTTGTCGCGGAACTCACCGATGGGTGTATCGGGTATGTTCCCATTCCCGAAGCCATCCGAAACGGCGGGTATAGCGCGTTTCATGAATGGGCCAGCTCAAGGTTTGAAGAAACCGCGGGCGACAAAATCGTTCAACATACGATAGAAATGCTTAAAAAAGTCTTTTAATCGACATATTAATGATCGTAAGCAAGGTTGGAAGTTCGACGTCGGAAAAAAAGTTGGATTGTTTTACAGGAGGTATTCATGTCTGAAAAATTGGCGATTCTTGGCGGTCCGAAAGCAGTCGGAGAAAACATTCAGTTTAAAGTCTGGCCCAAGGTCACGAAGGAGGATGAGAAATTCGTTTTGGCTTCGCTTCGCCAGTCGAATCATGCGTTTGGTCCCAATTGCGTGGCTTTGCAGGAAGAATTCGCCGCCTGGAACGGCAACAAATATTGTGCCGCATCCAATAGTGGAACCGCCGCTCTTCACATGGGGCTTGCCGCGTGTGAGGTCGGGTGCGGGGATGAAGTCATTACCACCACACTGTCCTGGACCTCCAGCGCGACCTGTATCATGCATCATAACGCCATTCCTGTCTTCGTCGATATCGACTGGGATACCCAGTTGATCGATCCGGCAAAGATCGAGGCTGCGATTACTCCCAAGACGAAGGCCATTCTGCCGGTGCATTATTGGGGACTTCCCTGCGATATGGATGCGATCATGAAGATTGCCCGAAAACATAATCTCTATGTTATCGAAGATGCCTGCCAGGCCCACGGGGCGACGTACAAAGGCAAGAAGGTTGGAACGATCGGACACTGCGCCGCCTTTAGTCTCAATCAAAACAAGAATATGTCCGCGGGCGAAGGGGGCCTATTCGTCGCGAACGATGAAAAACTCTTCCAGAAAGGCCGAGCGTTGATGAATTTCGGCGAGATGCGCGCTCCGGAGGCCAAACGCGATTTCCATTCCTACGGTATGGGGTGGATGTATCGCACCAGCGATCTTCCGGCGGCCTATGCTCGAAGCATGCTCAAAAATCTCGATGCGACCAACGCCAAGGCTCGAGAAAACTATGATCGACTTTATGAAGGATTGCGCGGAGTGCCGAACCTTAAATTGCCGGTGGAACCGAAACATCGCCGATCCAACGGTTATGCGTTCGTCATTCGAATCGAATCCACTCCCGCCAACTGGAAAGGAACGATGGCGGAGTTTCAGCATGCGGTAGCCCTGGCCCTGACGGCGGAAGGTGTTCCGGTCGCGGCTGCGCGGATGGCATTACCGGCCCATACGGTTTTCCAGGCGAAGAACGGTTACGGCCACGGTTGTCCGTGGACCTGCCCCTATACGCGGAAGGATATCAGCTATGACATGAAACAATTCCCTGTGACGCAGAAAGTCGTCGATTGTTCGATCCAGATTGCGATCAACGGCCATCGTCCGCCCAACGGGGCACGGGAAATCAACGCGATCATTAAAGGTGTGCGGAAAGTCTTTAATCAGCTCGATCAGGTTCCGAGGGCCAAGTAGTCGATTGCAGAGATATCCTATCGGTATGAATTTTTTCAGATTTATGACGTGTTTGTTGAGGAGGTTTCGATGGGTTTTAATTATGCAATGATGACCTATACCATGGCCCGTCAGGGAATGACCGATATGGCGGAAATCTGCAAGATCGCCCGGCAGGCGGGGCTGGATGCGATGGACCAGGTTTCGCTGTACCATTATTCCGCACAGGACGTTCGCCGAATCGCGGACGATCACGGCATCAGGATCATCAGCTATACGTTTCAGGCCGATTTGAATTTTCCTGAACCTCAGGCCCGGAAAGCAGGGCAGGATCAGATTCTCAAAGGCCTGGAAGCGGCGGCGATTCTCGGCTCGCCGATTATCATGCTGCCGATTTCCGGCAAGCCTGAATACACGCGTGAACAAAGCCGGTCGCATTGGCTGGCGGGCTTGAAAAAAATCATGCCCCAGGTTCGTTCGACAGGCATCAAGCTGACGGTAGAACATTTTCCCAATGCTCGCAGTCCGTTTATTCTGTCCGACGATATGGAAATCGCCATTCGTGAAGTTCCGGATTTTTATGTGACCTTCGATTCCGGGAACATGCTCACCGGTGGCGAGGACCCGTCGCATGCGTTTCGCCGCCACAAGGACTATATCCTGCATGCCCACTTTAAGGATTGGACCGTCGTGGACGAAGGCATGCGGGGACTGGACGGGCGATGTTATCGCCCCGCGCTGATCGGGGAAGGGATCGTGCCTTATGAAAACCTGCTGCGTGTCATGAAGGAATGCCGATATACCGGCTACATCGATATTGAATATGAAAACAACGATTATCCCGCAGCCCAGGCGGTCCGGAAAGCGGTGGATTATTTGCGGGATCTGGAATCCCGGGTGTAATCGTAAAAGAGGACTTTATATCTCAAAAACGATTTTGTGAATTTTTCAGTATTAAGAATGGAAAAGAAAGTGATCAGGAAAAGTATTGCAGTATGTGGAATATTGGGAGTCATGATGATGTCTGGAATCGTTTCGGGTTCTGAGCCGGCGAAACAGGAGAAAAAGGACGCCATGAACAACACTTCAGTGCTTCGTATCGGATGGGCATCGCGGGATGTCACCCCCTCGAAAAAAATCAATCTGGCCGGTCAATTTGGGATGCGGATTACCCGCGAGGTCAAAGATCCGGTCACCGTGACGGCGCTGACGATCTGTTCCGGAGATGATCCCGCCGATTCGGTCATTTTTGTTTCCTGTGATACCTGTGCGGTTCCCGCCTACGTTGTCGATGAAGCTCGCAAGACCATTGCATCGCGTATCAAGGATTTTCCTGTGGAAAATCTGGTCCTTAACGCCACGCATACGCATACCGCCCCCGAAACTCGTCCGGGAGTCTACGATTACAGTACGCTCTCGAAAGAGGAACTGGAAGGGGTGATGATGCCTGAGGAATATCGAGAATTTTTTATCGGCAAGATTGCCGACGCTGTTATTGAAAGCTGGAACAATCGCAAGGAAGGGTCGGTGGCCTGGGGGATCGGCTTTGCCGTGGTCGGACATAACCGTCGAGTCGTTTATCTGAAAGATTTTTCACAGCGTCCGGAGTTCGTTGAAACGCCCGGGCAGAAAATAGAAACCAACGCGGCGATGTACGGCAAGACGAATGATCCCTGGTTCAGTCATATCGAGGGCTATGAGGATCATTCGGTCCAGTTCCTCTTTACTTTTGACGCGAACAAAAAACTCACCGGTTCGGTGATTAATCTGGCCTGTCCGTCGCAGGCGACCGAAGGTCTTTCACAAATTTCGGCGGATTTCTGGCACGATGTGCGGGTGGCGGTGCGGGAAAAATATGGTCAGGACCTCTTTGTTTTGCCTCAATGTTCCGCCGCCGGCGATCAGTCGCCCCATGTGCTGGTTCACAAAAAGGCCCGTGAACGACGATTACGGCTCAAGGAAATCGATTCCCGAAAGGAGATCGCCGAGCGAGTTGCATCGGCCTTTGACGAAACGTTCTCATGGGCAAAAAAGGATATTCAAACCGATTTAAAGGTTAAGCATCTCGTCCGGAATATTGATCTTACCAAACGGGAAGTGACTCCGGAAGAATACCGGAAGAATGTCGAATGGGCCAGGCAATTAAAAGCCGGCGATCAACCGTTGGCCGGGCG
>JAAZAW010000129.1 GCA_012514125.1 Phycisphaerae bacterium
ATTCGTTTTCGGGAATTTCCCATCCCAGCAGCCAGGTCTTTTCAATGCCGTGCTCGTCCATGTTTTTGACTAAGGCGTCGTGATCATATCCGTACCAATTGGGGTGATTGTGGATGTCGATGATTTTCTTTTTCATAATTCGTTCTCGCTTATTAAATAAGTTTGGTTAAAAACCCTACTTTGTGCAACCGTAAAAATTCCGGACCCTTCGACAAGCTCGGGGTCCGGATCAGTGTTTCATTCAACAGAATTTATAGAATTTTATCGATGCTTGAAAAAGTGCCAGCCGCCGAGATGTGGAGCATTGCCCGGATCGTCTTTGAGCAACGCTTTATAGTTTTCGGCCACTTTTCGGAAGGCGTTGGCGTATTCCTGGATCATTTCCGGACGATAGTGTTTGAACCACGGGATATCGTACGTTCTGGTACCGATCCCTTCCGAAACAGGAAGCGACCCTTCAGGCTGACGAAGATCGCGGTCGCTATGGGCAATTCGCGTGGGCTTGCCGTGGCCATAAATGTCGCAGGTATTAAAGACCGGATGCAGATGCAAAGCCGCATTGGCTCCGGGGTAACAGGGACATCCTTCTGCGGTGACTGCCTGAGTAAAGCGGGTGACCGACAGACCCTCTAATTCTTCCGGCACATAAATTCCGTGCGAGGCATACCAGCCGCCCATGGTGCTGCCTGAATCTTTCGCCGGTCGATGCGCTCGTAATCCCGGCACACCTTTGAGCAGGTCCCAGAAATAATTCATTGCTTTGCGAATTTCTTCGCACCGCTGATCGTAATATTTGAGTTGAACGCGTCCCATAGCGGAACTCAACTGGTGCATGCGATATTTGTAGCCGCCCAGAGGCAGGCCGACAAACGGCTTAAGCTCAGGTGTTTCAATATTTTCGCCAAAACGTTCGTAATGCCCCATGGAAATCGCGCGTTCATAAATTTCCTTGTCGTCGGTGGCGAGGATACCGGCTTCGCCGATTGCCAGCGACTTGCCGCTCATCAGCGACATCGCGGCGACATCGCCGATGGAACCGACTTTTTTACCTTTATACAAGCCTCCCTGGGCGTGGGAAACGTCTTCGATGACTTTGATTTTGTGTTTGCGGGCGATTTCCATGATCGGGTCCATGTCGCAGGGATGGCCCAGATAATGGACCACCATAATGGCTTTGGTCCTGCTGGAAATGCGTTTTTCGATATCCTTCGGATCGATGCAGAGCGTGTTGGGGTCGACCTCGGCGAAAACCACCGTGCCTCCGAGCGAAAACACCTGCAGGCATGACGCCCAATAGGTCACGCTCGGACAGATGATCTCGTCACCCACCCCGATCTTACAGCCGAACATTGCAGCTTGGAGCGATGCCGTTCCCGAACTAAAGCCTAGTGCATAGGCCCTTCCCTGCCAGGCGGCAAATTCTTTTTCAAATTCCATCGTCACGTCTGTCCCCGACATCGCTCCACGACGCAAAACCTCCAAGACCGCTTCTTCGTCCTCCTTAGTCACAATCGGCCAGGAGAACAAATCGCCCGGTTCTTTTGTTACTGATTTGGGTCCACCGAAAATTGCCAGAGGCGAATTCGCGTTTTGAACGTCAACTTTTTTGGTCTGATCCGCATTCGTCATCGTTAACTCCTTCATATTTGTATTAACGTTAATACATCCAGTATAATGTTTCCCGCGAATCTTGTAAAGGGGTTTTTCGGCAACCGTGACATTTTTTTGAATTTACGGATACTCCCGCTCAGATCGCGTATCTTTTGGGTATTTTCAGGCCCGGCCGCCCCATTTATCGTCCTGAAAATTCGCGCCAGAACGGATCATTTTTATCGAAAGGTTTACCGACGATCTGCTCATATCGTCGGCGGTATTGCTCATATTGAGATAAATTCCGATAAATTGCCTGATTGACCGCCCGGGCCATATCCCGGCACGCATCGGCGGGTGATTTTAAATTATTCGTCACCAAATCAAGCTGCTCGATGATCAAATCCAGAGCCGCCATCGGGCTTATCATCGGTGAGACCTCCGGTGCGATCGAACGTTCGAGCGATTCGATAAAAATATCGTCCGGCGAATCCTTCAAAGTCCCTGCCGCATCCCGGGCAAATTGCGGTACGGGCGCCAAACCGTCGTTCGAATCCGAAATTTGACGATTGTACTCCGGCGAGGTCAAAAATTTCATGAAGCGAATCGCCGCGGACATTTTTTCGCTTTTTCGATTAACTCCCACCAGCCTGGAGGAAATCAGAGAAATTTTCTTGCGATGATGCGGTTGATGGCAAAAGCCGATGCGGCCTTTCAAGTGCGGATATTGCTCCAGGGTGATAAGCCCCCGCTTGCTCATCCGAATCATAGCCACCTTGCCCCGCGCGAACCATTGGATCACATCCAGCCCCAGATCGCCCTGCCCGCTGATCGACGATTGTTCCTGCGGTGTGGGCATGATATGATATTTGAACATCAAATCGCGGTAAAATTCAATCGCTTCGATCGCCTTGGGCGAATCGAGCACACACCGAACACCCTCGGGAGAATAAATCCGCCCTCCCGCCTGAAGCACCAGTTCATACCAGTACAAATTCATCGCGCCGAAACATTGAACGTGTTTTGAGCCGGGTTCCAAGCGGGTCAATCGTTGCCCAATCTCGACAAACTGTTCCCAACTCATCTCTCGAGGCGGATAAGGCTCGCCGTATTTGTCGAAAATATCTTTGTTGTAAAAAATAATATTCGAATAGACGTTGCCCGGGAAAGCATATTGCCGTCCGAAAAGCGTAATATTCCCGATCGCCCCGGGCCAGGTTCGCGTTTCATCAAACCCGTTTGTCCTGGCTGTCTGCATCAGGTCCATCGCCACCCCCGATTGAACCAGCCGCTCAAGCACATACACGCCCGACGCGTCAAACAGATCAGGCCCCAATCCCGCGATGGTTTGGACGATCATTTTCTCCATCAGGAAATTTCCCGGATCGGTGATGAGTTTGATGTCGGGATTAAGCTCTTCAAAAAGCGTCACCTGTCTCCGACGAGCCGGATTGTCGTCGGTCGCCCAGACCAGAACGGTTCTGCCGCGAACATCGGAATCCGGTTTTAATCGCCAGGCGACAATCGACAAAACGAGCATCACCGCCAGGCCTATGGCAAAGACATATTTCATTGAAGTTTCCAGTCCAACACGTTTCATACCCGGTCCGGCAACGTTCCGGACCTTTCACCATTATATCGACATTCCCAAACGATGCACGCCCCTTCGGAATATCCCGCAACAGCACTGGCATAAAACCTCACCGTACCGTATACTTGAATGTGAAATTTTTATGGAGATTTGTTTATGCTATATCATGAAGGCGCTGTTGTCGGATGGGGAACCCTGGCGTTAATTAACGCGGGTCTGGCCCAGGGGAAAAATCGAAGCGGCCTGAATTGGTTTCTTATTTCGCTTCTCCTTGGCCCGATTGCGACATTTCTTCTGGTAGCCCTGTTCGATAAATTACCCTCAGAATAATTGGAAACAATGGAAATATTATGATCACCGGAAACGACATCATTGATCGGCTTAAACTTCAACCTCACCCCGAAGGCGGTTTTTTCGCGGAGACGTATCGCAGCGATGAACAGTTCGACGGACAATCCTTATCGTCCCGCTATACTTCAAAACGTTCCATCGCCACCGCCATCTATTTTTTGATCACCGCCGAATCCTGCTCGGTCATGCACCGCTTGAAGTCCGACGAAATTTTCCACTTTTACATGGGCGACCCGGTCACCATGCTTCACCTCTATCCTGACGGTTCAAGCAGAATTCTCACTCTCGGAACCGACCTTATAAACGGCCAGCAACCCCAGGTCGTCGTTCCGAAAGACACCTGGCAGGGAAGTTTCGTCTCACCGGGGGGGCGCTATGCCCTGTTGGGAACCACCGTCGCTCCAGGGTTCGATTTTGCCGATTTCGAGTATGGCCGACGCAAAGACCTGATCGAACAATATCCCGACCACGCGCAAACCATCATCCGCCTCACGCGAGAATAATCATCTGTAAAAAGAAGCATGAAGGTGAAACGTTGCGTTTTCAGCACGCCCCATTCTCGGCGACCGTCAGCACCACTTTTCCGATGTTTTCCTGACGCTGAAGAATCGCATGGGCGGTTTCTGCTTGCGTGATTGGAAACGTTTTATAAATCACCGGTTTGATCCGACCCGAAGAAAATTCAGGCCATAACTTTTCTTCCAGGCCGGCCAGAATGTCCGCCTTCATTTCCGAACTTCGGCTCCGAAGCGTACTGCCGATAAGTTTGATCCCGTGTTTAAAAAAACTGGTCATGTCAATTTCTGTTTTGTCGCCGCCTAACGTCGCAATCACAATCCATCGGCCGCCTCTCGCCATTTTTTCAATGCAACGACCCAGGATCGGACCGGCGACACAGTCCATCGCGATATCCACCGGATGCTTTTCCATGACGGACACCAGATCGTCCGTCTTTCGGTTGACGACAATATCGGCACTGAGCGTTCGTACAAATTCTGCTTTCTCCGCCGAACCGACGGTTGTCATCACCGTTGCGCCGAACGATTTGGCCAATTGAATCGCCGCCATTCCAAGACCGCTTGCCCCGGCTTGAATGAAAACAGTATCGCCCGCCTTCATGTCGGCCTCGAGACACAAATTCAGGTAGGACGTCGCGAAGGCTTCGGGAATGGCAGCAGCTTCGACCATCGACAAACCGTCGGGAATCGGCAGAACCATTCCGGCGGGCACCGCTACTTTCTGGGCATACCCGCCGCCACCTAAAAGAGCGCAAACCTTGTCGCCAACTTTCCATCGGCAATTTTTCGGAGCTTCGATAACAACGCCCGCCGCTTCGAGTCCCATCCACTCAGGCCAACCGGGCGGAGGCGGATAATTGCCCTCTCGCTGCATCAGATCCGCGCGATTCAGTGCGGTGGCGTGGATTTCGATCAAGACTTCGTCGTTTTTAATCACCGGATCGGGCACTTCGCTCCAGACCAGATTCTTCCGATCGTCGATAAGTATTGCATACATCGTTTATTACACCTCGTTAATATTCCAATGAAGATTATCCAGGACGGTTTTCATCGCCTGTATCGTCGGCTGTATCATTCCGTAACGCGGCTCATAACGGGGCACGGCAAAAAAGATAGCGGTGCCCAGAGCCGGACCAATAAACCGGTGTGGCCGACTGTATGGACCGTTGCACAGGTGAATGAACGGTGTTTTGAGTTCGCGTTTTAACACCAGCGTAGTCCGTAAAGCTTCGGCGAGTTCCTCATCCGTATTCACGCAGGTCACGATCTTCACGACATCCGGGCCGCGAGATTCCAACTCGCGCAGATGCTCCAGAACCTGTTGAGTCGTTCGCGAACACGATAGATGCGAAGAAATCACCACTTCGGCGCCCTTGGCGTGAATCTGGTCGATCAGACGTTTTTGTTTGTCGATGGCAGTGGGATTGTGGGTGATTTCCATCGGAGATGGATCGTACAAATCCCCCATGACGTCGATCATGGACGCTCCCGCATCCACCGCGGCAAGCAGCACTTCCTGCCGGGCCTCATCGCCGGATTCCTTCCATTTGTCGTTGCGGTAAAAAAAGAACATGAACGGCAAACAAACCGAATCGATAACGCTTTTCAACGATTCAGAGTTTCGGAATTCGGGTTTCAAGTCCGAAAGATCGATCGCGATTCCCTGGGCACCGGCGAATTCGGAATTTTTCGCTTCCGCGATCAACTCCTGCGGTGTCTGACCCGCCATGATTCCCGTCAGCACAGGTTGCGGCTTATTAAGAAAAGAACGCCTCATCTTATTTCCCTTTCTACTATGACTTTCATTTTATTTCTTCCATTGGGTATATCCCGCGGCAGCCAGGAGCACTTCCTGAACCAGATAATCATGTTCATACGTATAAGGATTTTTTATTTCGCCGTTGATGATCTTCGCCAGTTCCAGCAATTGATCTTCATAGCGATCTTCCGTGACGCCGAAATCCACCGTATGCGTACCGGCGGAATAGTCCTCATTGTCCTCAAGCAGCGTCAACCGCATCTGCAACGGTTTACCGTCGAAACGTTCCAGCGGGCTTAGTTCAATCGTTCCTTTCGTCCCGCAGATTTTCAGATGCCGACGATGTAATCCGTCCACTTCCTTGCTGCACGCATACAACGTCACCAGCGTATGCGGATATTCCAATATGGCTTGACAATTGTTCTTCGAGTCGTTCGCAACACCGGCGGTTGATTTCAAAAACGGCGTAATCTTTTCAGGCCGGCCAAACATCGCGACAATAAAATCGATCAGATGACAACCCAGATTGAACATGATTCCACCTTTGAATTTGGCGAGATATTCCTGATAAGGTTCGCCGCCGTAATTGTGGCTCATGTTGGCTCGGACTTCAAAAATATCGCCCAGCCGATTCTCGCGGACAGCTTGGATGCAAAATTGTATCGCCCGATTATTGCGAAACATATAGCCCATCTGAAACGGCAGATTTCGCTCCCTGCAGCCGCTGAGCAACTTTCCGAAAAGTTCAAGACTTTCACCGGCGGGTTTGTCCATGTGCATCGCCAGATTGTGCTCCATGCAGCGAATCGCCGTTGGGACCAGATCGTTATTGGGAACTTCCACCATCACCGCCTCAAGGCCCGGCGTATGGAAAAGCTCCTCTTCGGTCATCCATTTCAACCCTTCATACACTGTCAGATTTTCACCGGCGAACCTGGCGGCGGTTGTCGCTCGATCGTCCACCACACCGACGACCTCGAAGACATCCGTCATTTTTCGCAAGGTCCCCATTTTCCCCTCCGCATGCTCATGACAAACACCGATCTGACCGATTTTGATCTTTTTCATCATAGTTTCCTTTTGCAGGGTGTGTCTTGACGACTTTGATTTTTTAATCCTGGTGTTTCTTCAGATAATCGTCCATATTTTCCCATATCCACTCTGCACCGGACCAGACCGTATCCTTCGGCAACGCGGAGAGTTCTTTTTCCAAGCCCCGCCGAAGCGGCATGAAATCCGCTTGCTTCAATCCGGTAACCCGCAGAACTTTCGAATTATCGATGATCCGATTAAACAGTCTGTCGTAGGCAAGTTGATAGCGTGGATGGGGATTCACATCAGATAAACCCAGAATCTTCAGATAATCTTCAGTATCCACCGCCACATACTCCAACCCGATGATTTCCTTATAATACTCTGCAATCTCACCCCATGTATGATGTTCCGCCGTCGCCAGGGTGAAACATTCTCTCTGTGCCGCCGACTTCAAAAGGAGTCTGGAGAACATTTTGGCGACATCGCCCGCCCAATTCATGGTGGCTTGTACGGAAAGAGCCTCCCTCGGAATAACGACCGGCCGTCCTTTCAACGCCCTTGCCACGACGACATTCGCTTCGAGCGTTACCAACTGGAACCGCCGTTTTGAATAAGTAATCGCCGGCCTGACGATGGTCCAGTTGTTATAGTTGGATTTTTGCAGCAGGTCCTCTTCGCGCGCCTTGTAAAGGGAATAATCTTCGGTGGCCAGAAACTCTTTGTCGTTCGAGTCATCGAGCAATCTGGGCGAATTTTCCGTTATCGGGGTCTCTTTTCCGTCATAAACGCGGTAAGTGGACAAGAATATATAATGCCCGGTGCTTTGGAGCAGCAGGTCATATCGATCCCGGAACTCCTGCGTCGTATAGATCAAAAAATCGACGATGACATCGAATTTTTCATTCAAAAGCTCAGTAAGATACGCTTTATCTTTCGCATCGGCCTTGACATAGGTGATATGCGGATTGTCCGATACAACGTCATCACAGGAAACAACTTTAACCTCATAACCCATGGCCGCGAGTTCCGGCACCAGATATACGCCCATCGCGCCGGTCCCGCCAAGCACCAAAGCCTTAAGTCCCTTGGGGTCACAATCTCCGGTCCCGAATTTAATCCTGCTCATCATTTTTCCTTCAAAATTGAACGATAAATTTCCATAAACCTTTTCAGCGAATCATTTTCCAGTCAAAAACAATACCCAACGGTGGGTTTTTCATTTCAGCAAGACGTCCATAAACATTTGGTGCCATTTCCGGCGAAACGATTTCCGAAATAATCGGACGTGTCTGCAGTTTCTTTGCAGCGACCAGCTTTAAAAACGTGCGATAATCGTCATGCTCGGTCCAGCCCCCGGACGATGATTCGTGCTTTGGCCTCGTGAAAGTATGCGACCCAATCAAAGAAATTCCTCGGCGGTGAACATACTTATAAAAATCAATCGGTACATCGGAAATCCGTGTGCAGCCCAGAAGCGAAATGCGTCCTTCCCATGCGATATATTCCAACGCCTGCTGCAACGCGACCGCCGAACCGGTTACCTCAACCACAGCGTTGGGACCATTCCCGCCGGTAGCAGCTTTGACTTTTTCAATAAAATTGTCCTCAGCTGGTGAAAAAGCATAGGCTGCTCCAAGTTTCATCGCAAGTTCGCGACGAACCGAATCCAAATCGGACACGACAACCGGAATCGCTCCGGACAGATTCGCGATCTGTACAGCGAAGGCGCCAAGAATGCCCATGCCCGCGATCATCGTCGATTCGCCCAGTTGAATTCTCAGCTTGCGAACACCAAGAAAGGCAAAAGAG
>JAAZAW010000130.1 GCA_012514125.1 Phycisphaerae bacterium
GGTGTCATAAATACACCGTGCCATCCCAATTCTCCCAATCCGGCAGCCACGCCCGCATATCGATGTACCAAATCCGGAGCGAAAGGATGATCTATGTCTTTGTAGGGCCTGAATCGCCAAATATTGGATGATGCAATCGGAAGACTTTTATGCCCTTGTTTTTCCAGAAAACGGGCCACCCAAAATGCGATATGCTCCATACGATGATTCATCCCCGTTCCGCTCTGGTTCATTCCGTAGAGATCATACTGATGAAGCCGATATTCCTTTTCCATGAGTTCCATGGACGCATCGAGAAAATACGTCGCGACCACCACCACGGATCTGGCGGTCGGCAACAACCCCTTGGGACTGAGCATCAGAGGAGCATTGCTGAATCGTTCAACAGAAGCAATTCCCACCAGATCGGCACCACGTTCTTTGGCCAGGTTTTTGATTTGAAGTGTCAAATGATCGTTTAACATAGTTGTCCTTTTCGATTAATTAGGATTTCACTGTACACGAATCCATCTTAGAACTTTCTGCCATTCTCGTCCATGTATATTATCATTAAAGGACTGGACAATATCGATATACGTCGTATAATAAACAAAAAATAACTTGTTTGGTTCAGCTCCGGAAGGTAGTTTATTGGCCCAAATAAATCAAATCAGCGAATATTTATTGAATCTTAACCTTCAGATCTCTTTGTCATCGAGGGGAGCAGGTGCTGGATATTATCGATTTGGTACGGAATGGAACTATCCGCGGGCTAACGTCCCCTACAATCGACTCTATTTGATGGATAGCGGATATGCCCAAGTGACCTGCCGGGGACGTAAATATGCTCTTGTTCCAGGAAAAGCCTATCTACTGCCAAGTTATACGGATATTGCACTTCACTGCCCGGAGAAAATGACTCAATGGCGTACGCATTTCCATCTTCGCATCTTTGGCGGAATCGATCTCTTGGAATTTGCCACACTGCCCAAATGGGAATTGGATGCCCCACCGGGTTATCGGGAAACTTTTGAAAAGCTAATCTCTACCATGCCTCCGAAAACCGTACGAGATATTGTCCTGGCCTTAAAATATTTGACGAATTTACTGGATCCGTTTTTGGAGGGAATGGATGTCCAATCATTGATTCGGCATATCAATGAAAAAATTGTATTTGAGCCGGTTCTGAATCTGATTGAGCTTAAATTAAACAGCCCGATCACTCTTTCGGAAATGGCAGACACAATGGGATATTGTCCTGATCACTTCAGTAAATTATTTTCAAAAACTTTCAACTGTACCCCCTACCACTTCCTCCTTCGGCGACGTCTGGATTTGGCCAAACATCTCCTGGAAACCACGCTTTTATCCATTAAGGAAATTTCTGTACGAAGCGGCTTTAGCGATCCGTTTTATTTTTCGAGAATCTTCAAAAAAATAGAACGCTGCACTCCCTCGGAGTATCGTGAGCGGTTTTCCCTTTGTTCATGATATACGGCTATGGACCATTCGGAACAGCCACGAATGACACTTCCTTCAGGATACTATAAAAAATCTCCATCCGCGATCATGGAATTTCCTTTTTAAACTCTTGCAACTCCGGGGACACCTGTTCGTTTCTCATTCCTTCCTCCCCCAAATACAAAAGGTCTCATCGGACGCTTCAATAATATGCCCCTCGATCCCCATCGCCTCGAATGTGGATTTCCACCACCTTCGAGACGGATACGCCACCCGATGAGCCGACTGATGACGACCCCGATAACGAAAATTCAATTGCCGACCCGTCAATTCACAGACCAACGAATTAACAACACCAAATCCGCCAAAAACCCGCCCCTTGATCCCCCCGTTCTTACATAACTTCCCCCAGCCACAACCAAACGATTCCACCACAAGCCACAAAACACCCCCCCTTCGCAACAAGGCAATCATATTCCGAATCGCCTTTCGAATCGAAACATGGTTGATCACAAGCCGGCAAAAAATAAAATCCGTGCTTTCCGGCGGAAAAAGATGATCCAGCTCTTCCATACATCCATGAAAAACCTGCGGCGGAGTCATCTTCTCCCGCTGGGCCAGAACTTTCCCGATCTCGATATATTCCTTGCGAATCTCCAGCCCACGGACCGATCTGGCATAAGGCTTAAACTCCCAAAGCCAGCGACCGATACTGCACCCAAGATCGAGAACATCCCTCCCCGCAATCCATTCCTCCGAGGGACGCGGTGGCGGCATGACACGGCCATTGTCAACCCAATTGCAATACTCTTTGGAAATATTCCCCACAAGATACCCCGACGCCGAAAGCGCCAACCCCATCATATCCGATCGCCCCCCTCCTTTCGGAACCACCAGACCAAGCTCCCGGGCCTTATGCCCGATTTCATCCGCCTCTTCCGCAGTCAAATCCGACACCTGCCGCCCCAGATAAACATCCCGCATATACTGAAGAAATTGAAACCCCGAATCGCCCGCCACCGTATCACAAACCGCAAAAATGGAATCATCCATGAGTGCCCCCCCAGATAAAATAGTTTCACTCCCGCAGAACGTTAGCCGTTTCACAGCCCCATTTTCACTGATTAAATCATCGTATCACACCAAACAGCGATCAACAAGAGGGTCTCCCCTGATAAAAAAAGAGGCGAAGCGCCTCATAAGCCGAATTCTGTTATTACACAAACGTGTAATTATGCTACACAAACGTGAAACTTTAGTTACACAAATGCGTAACTTCACCGATGAAATTACACAAACATGAAACTAATCTTTCGTAAAATGTAGCGTTTTATTACACGAATGTGTAACAGATGATCATTTATCTGCGCCTGACGTTACCGTCAGGCTCTAGCGGCCTACCCGGAGCTTGGCGAGCCGGGCCGACTCGCATCGACTCAAAAAGTCGATTCGCCCCTTATTTGGCCTTGCTGGCGGTGGGGTTTACCCTGCCGACTCCGTCACCGGAATCGCGGTGAAGCTCTTACCTCACCATTTCACCCTTACCGGCGGCGCCTCTTTTCAGAGGCACCGCTTAGGCGGTATATTTTCTGTGGCACTTTCCCTGGGGTCGCCCCCGGTGGACGTTATCCACCACCGCGCCCTGTCCAGTTCGGACTTTCCTCCCAGCCGGCCAACAAAAAAATCAACGGCCTGACTGAGCGATCATCTGAGGCACTTCGCACCTTAATTATAGCCGCCAAGCCTGTTTAATAAAGTAAAATGACAAGCCCATCGCATTCCGGCCTATTTTGTATTTTTACGAAACTCAAATTCCGCCGGGCAAATCGAAAAAGGTGCGAAACCAGTCTTCGTCGGCCTGGGCGTAATCTTCACAAATTCGGTAAAGCATTCGAGGTCCGCCAGTGTCGCACAGACGACGATGACGAGAATATCGTGCAGTTTATGCGAGACTTTTCCGAGTTGTCGCGGGTCGGGCATGTCGTGAAAAATGCGCAGCAAAGCCGTCTGAGCCGATTCGGTCATGATCGCCTCCTTGAGATAGAGCGTTTAAATGAGTTTATGGATGGATCGATCGCAAATCTTAATAAATATTAAAATTAAACATGCCCTTCATGCGATTGCCCTGAAAAATCAACCAAAAATTTGCATTTCCATAAAAAATATGTTATACTTATATTAAGGAAGCCCCCAAAGCTTCCCAGAGTCGCACTCCCGGCTCATTCTTCAAAACCCAAACCTTTTCCGCCACTCTTTTCCGGAACCTTCTCATGACTTCTGACAAAAACATGATTACAATCCAGTTTCATCCACGTTTCCCCCTCGGCCACAGGCCGATCTTCCCAAAGCCCAAAGCCAAAAGCCCAGAGCCTGTTTTCCCCCTCCATTTCGTACAAAATGTATTTTTCCCCCCTGGCACCCCAAAAAACCACGATTTTTTCCTCCGCCAACATCCGGATTTTGTACAAAATGTACAATCCCCTCTCACGCCAAAGGAGAAGTTGTCATGTAAAATAAAAATTTGTCATATCAAATTTCATCCATTCAGGTTCTTCCAAAGGCAGGGTAGGTTTTCCGAAATCCACCATTGGGTTCACCGCCAACCATCGTCCCCGCCTCACCGCAATGTACAGGCAACCACATCTCAATTACTACCGCGTTCTCAACTTTCTTGCTTTAAACTCAAAAAACGTTAAAATAACCTTTTTGTAACTTTGTAGATTAGGAACAGGTATGTCGCTACCCGTAGTTGCCATTGTAGGCCGACCCAATGTCGGTAAAAGTACCCTCTTCAACCGCCTGATTGGACGGATGATCAGTATTGTAGACGATCGTCCGGGCATCACCCGCGATCGTCTGAGTGAAATCTGCCAGGTCGGCGAACGTTATTTTGAACTCGTCGATACCGGCGGCTTTGGCATCGAAGAACTCGACAAACTTAGCGAACAAGTCGAAAAGCAAATCAAATTAGCCATCGAACGTGCCGACCTTGTCCTGTTCGTTGTAGACGCCCAAGCCGGTATCACACCTCTCGATTCCAAACTTGCCAATATCCTGCGAACGCAGAACAAACCGATTCTGCTCCTCGCCAACAAAGCCGACAACAGAACCCTGGGCTATCAGTCTTCCGTATTCCTGAAATTCGGCATGGGCGAGCCGATGCCGCTTTCCGCGCTTCACGGAACGGGCAAAGATTCACTCTTTGAAGCGATTCTCGAACGCCTGGACCACGAACTTACCGCCCCGCCCTCACCGATCATGCGGCTTGCTCTCGTCGGCGCCCGAAACGTCGGCAAGAGCACTTTCATCAACGCCCTGGCTGGTGAAGATCGGGTGATTGTCAGCGAAATTCCCGGCACAACCCGCGACGCGGTCGATGTCCGATTCGAAATCGACGGCAAGACTTTCCTCGCTATCGATACCGCCGGTGTGATGAAAAAAGGAAAAATTCGCGAAGATGTCGATTTCTACAGCTCCGTCCGGGCTGAACGATCGATCCGCCGGGCCGATGTGGTCCTGCTGCTGATCGACGCCGCCGAACCGGTGGGGCAGGTCACCAAAAAGCTTGCCGGCTATATTGCCGAAAACTTCAAACCCTGCGTGATCGTCATCAACAAATGGGACCTTGCCCAGGGCAAAGCCGACCTGGAAGATTATCATGCCTACGTCGAAAAAGTCCTCCCAGGCTTGCCTTACGCTCCAATCAGCCTGACCTCCGCGTTTGATGGTACGAACATCCGTGCCACGGTCAAACTGGCGGAAAACCTCTTCCAGCAGGCTAAAACACGCGTTTCCACCGGCGAACTTAATCGCGCCATCGAAAAAATTCGCGACGCCAAACCGCCCAGCGCCTCCAAAAAACGAGGGTATCCCAAATTTTACTACGCCACCCAAATCGATGTCTGTCCCCCGACGATCATCATGTTCGTCAACGATACCGAAGCCTTCGGTACCGAATACCAGCGTTACGTCATCAATCGCATGCGAGAACTTTTACCCTTTAAGGAAGTGCCGATTCGCCTGATTATCCGTCAGCGATCTGAAAAACAAATTTGACCCGACCGTATTCACAACACTTCCGGTCCTGCCGGCAGGCTCGGTCGCCGAGTCTGTCGAAGCGACCTAGCGTTTAGCAACTAA
Organism: Phycisphaerae bacterium; assembly: GCA_012514125.1. GTDB lineage: Bacteria > Planctomycetota > Phycisphaerae > JAAYCJ01 > JAAYCJ01 > JAAZAW01. The sequence continues at coordinate 5,581 of JAAZAW010000130.1, forward strand.
AATACCCTTAACTTTCCTCTGGACCCGAAATGATGCCGTCGTGGATATGTTTCCAACAGATCACCTCTACCTTCCAACTCTTGACAACTTTCCTCAACTTTTCAGCGTATTTCATTTGAATTTCCCCATTTCCATCGCTATGCTGTTACAGAATTTGGCCTGGGCAGGATTTTGACGGTTCAGGCGGCATAGAATTAACGAAAAATTAACGAAAATGGACAGGTTAACTCTCAGGTCTCGCGATTCGGAGACCTCGGACGGGGATAATAAAAAATAAAGAGGATCCGAGTTCGCCGGTTCCCGGACCCTCCAAGCCAGGCTGTTTGCTCCGAAGAGCGTTGACCCACAGCCTGGTTTATATATCGTCCAAATTAAAAATGTTCTTTAATCCCTGATGGTGAAAAGTGATGAAAACGATGAACGAAACAAAGGTGGCGCGACTGATTCTCGAAGACGGTACGATTTTCTCAGGCCAAGCCTTCGGCTCGAAAGGCTCAAAGAGCGGGGAAGTCGTCTTTAACACGTCCATGACAGGCTATCAGGAAATCCTCACCGACCCCTCCTACGCCGGACAGATTGTCGTCATGACCTATCCGCTGATCGGAAATTATGGTATCAACAGCGACGATATCGAATCCAGCCGGCCTTGGGTCGAAGGTTTTGTCGTCAAAGAACTTTCGCCCCTCGTAAGCAACTTTCGTTCCGAAACGAACCTTGATAAATACCTGGTCGATAACGATATTATCGGACTCGCCGGTATCGACACCCGCGCCATCACTCGAAAAATCCGGCTCCAAGGCGCCATGCGGGGCTTTTTGACCACCGAAAACCTCTCGATTCCCGAACTTCTCGAACGGGTCGCCGCCGTACCCGGAATGGCAGGTCTTGATCTGGTCAAAAAAGTCATGCCCGAAAAAGCTTTCACCTGGGACAAGGGCTTTGACAACCCCTTTGCCTTTGCCGCCCGAGGCAATGAACCCGATTGCAATATCGTCGCCATCGACTGCGGCGCCAAAACCAACATTTTACGCCACCTGGTCGATGCAGGCTGTCGGGTCACCGTTGTTCCCGCCGGTGTGACCGCTCAGGAAATCATGAGTTATAATCCGAAAGGATTATTCGTTTCCAACGGCCCGGGCGATCCGGAACCCGTCAGCTATGTCCAGAAAACCCTGCGCGATTTGATCGGCAAACTCCCCATGTTCGGTATTTGCTTAGGCCATCAACTCTTAGCCTTGGCTTTGGGCGCAAAAACCTACAAACTCAAGTTCGGCCATCGCGGCGCCAATCAGCCCGTCCAGAACATCTTCAACGGCAGGGTGGAAATCACTTCCCAGAACCATGGCTTCGCCGTGGAGGCCGACTCGCTGGTCAAAGCCAATGTAAAAATTACTCATATTAACCTCAACGATAATACCGTGGAAGGTTTCATGCACAACGAATTGCCGATCATGGCGGTTCAGTATCATCCCGAAGCGTCACCGGGACCGCATGAAGCGAGCTATCTGTTTGACCTCTTTATCGAAATGATGAAGACCAATCAGCCGCCCGGTGCGGCTCAATTGGAAATGGCTGGAGATGAAATTTTCTAACTGAGGATTCAATTTTATAGAAAGATTAGGAGTTTTCTGTGAATGATTAATAGTTGGTCAGTTCGACATAGGCCGATCCGGTGATGGGTTCGCCGTTACGTGTACCCTTAATTGTGCACAAGCCTTCCCAATAGATATTCTGCGAGGTTCTTCGAGCGTCGAACTCCTGAAAATCGGCGACGGCGTTGACGCTCAATTCCAATGACTGGGATGGAATGAGAATTTCCCACGCGACCGGATAGGTTACACCGGTTTCCGGACTGGTCCACCACCGTATCGGCTGGATCGTAAAGTCCTCGCCCGAAAGAGTAATCGCATCGCCGGTGGGGGGGATATATGTGCCTTCGTGTAAAACCGGTTCCGTCTCATGAAAACTGAACAGCATCACGCTGCTGCCGTCGGCAAGCCGTAAACTGAACCAGTCCCATTTCAAATAGGGATTGATGACGTCGCGTCCCCATTGCCGATCGAACCAGAATTCGCCCTCGACGTCCAGGGTTTCGCCGTCGACGACGAGCGTTCCTATTGCTTGCATGATGGGGCGGGAATAATAAAAGGAATAGAGTTCGCCGTAGGGCACATAGCCGTTGAGTCCATGAAGAATGACGCCCCGCTGATCGACCAGATCGAGTTCCAGCGCATAAAGGCCTTCTCCAGTGGCCGCTGTGATATGGTCCCGACCGTCAGACCCCTTCATCCGGACCAGTGGGGTATGAAGATCGAACCCCTGTGTTTTCGTGCATCGCGGAAACCAGTCAAACCAATAACACTGATCAAACGTATAGGTGTTCGCCTCCCGATCGAGGACGGCGTAATGAGAAATCCACGCATCGACGGTCGGTATGCCGATTCGACGACCTGCGGCATGAAAAATGACCGCTTCGACACCGAAGTTTTTCCCCTCTGCGGTGTTCAGTGTGCCGGTATAATACCACCATTCGCCCCCGGAACAATGGACGGCTTCATCGATCGGCAGGCGAACCATGGGCGCATCGGTAAATATCTCGTAAAAACTGTCCGGACAACACCCTGCCAGAGCGAGAGTAGAAAACAGCACTCCCAGCCGATGAAAAACAAGGTTTCCCCATCGCATAACGCAGCCTCCTCATGAATGCATCAGCTTAATATTTTTTTTAAGGACAATCCAGTGTTTTATCACCGATTATTTCATTTGGCTTAGCTGTTCTTGACCATATTTATAGAGCAGGCGATGACGTTCTTCTATAACGTGTTCGTCGGGAATGATTTGCGGGCCTCCGATGGATTGGCTTTGGATATAAATCTGCGCCGCTTTTTCCAGGACGCGGGCGGCGACGACCGCTTCGGCGAGCGATCGGCCTCCGACGAGCGGACCGTGATTGGCCAGTAAAACCGCCCAGGTCTGTGAACCGATGGCTGAGGCTGCTGCCTGGGCAAGGTCGGCGTGTCTGCCGTTGGGGACATAAGGAGCGCAATTCACTGTTCCGCCGATGATCTGGGCCATATCTTCGACACAGACAGGCAGCGGTTTATGGGCGCATGCCAGCGTTGAGGCATAAGGGGAATGCGTATGAACCAGTGCGCCGAAATCGGGCCTGGTTCGTAAAATAGCCTGATGTAAAAGCAACTCGGACGAGGGCACGCGATAACCTTTGATTTGTTCATTTTCCCAGGAGACGACAACCAGATCGTCGGGCGTCATGGTCGAGTAATCGATACGCGACGGTGTAATCAATATGCCTTGTTCGACGCGAATCGAGAGGTTGCCCCATGTGCCGATGCAAAAACCAAGTTCGCTCAGATATCGGCAGGCCTGGATAAGTTCGAGTCGAAGTTCCAGTGTATCGGGCACGCCGGGAGTAATCATGGGTTCGGACATTCTGATTCAATTCCTTTTCGGTTAGAAGTATTTTGTTCACTTGGTAAAGTAGGTTTTCTGAACCCCACCTTACTGATTAAATTTTGGCTAATTCGTTTACCACTTCATCCATCAGCGGGGCGATGGTTTTTTCTGAAAAATCAAAATTTAACCCTGCCGCGGTGAAGAGTTCCGGCAAGGGCCGCGATCCGCCCAGCGCCAGTGCCCGTTGATAACCAGCCAGTGCTTCCTTCGGATCGTGTTTCGCACGTACCCAAAGTTGCATCGCGCCAAGCTGGGCAATACCGTATTCGATATAATAAAACGGCACTTCAAAAATATGAAGCTGGCGATGCCAGAGATATTTTCGCGCATCGTCGAGTCCGCTCCAGTCCACCAGTCCGCCGCTGAATCGTTGATGAATTTCGAGCCATTTTTCCGCCCGTTGCTCTCGTGTGTGTTTGGGATTTTCGTAAACCCAGTGCTGGAACGAGTCGATCGTGGCGACCCAGGGAAGGATGTGGATAACATCTTCAAAGTGCTCGAAGAGGGTTCGTTGTTTTTCCTGCGGATTGTAAAAAACATCAAGCTGATCGTGCGAGAGCAGTTCCATGCCCATCGAGGCCACTTCGCAAAATTCCATGGGCGCATGCCGATAGGCGTGCAGGGGGTCGGCTGCGCACGCCAGGCTATGGAAGGCATGGCCTCCTTCGTGAAGTAAAGTAAACAAATCTTTATTTAGTCCGACAGCATTCATGAAAATGAACGGTTTTCGGATTTCCGAGAGTGTGGATTGATAACCGCCCGGGGCTTTGCCTTTTCTGCTTGCCAGGTCCAGCAGGCCTGTATCCGCCATCATGCGGAACTGTCCGCCGAGATTCGGATCCATGTTCGTAAACATTTTTTCGACGCCGGCGATGAGTTGGTCGACCGTTTCGAAGGGTTTCAACGGCGGTCGGCCTTGCGGATCGACGCTCAGGTCCCAGGGGCGAAGTTTATCGAGATTCATCTGTTGACGACGTTTTTCGAGAATTTCACGATATACCGGCACGACCCGTTTTTCGACCGTTTCATGATATCGTTTGCAATCTTCGGGCGTGTAGTCGAAACGATGATAGTCCTTGAATTTATATTGCATATAATTGTCAAAACCGGCGTTGGCGGCGATTTGCACGCGAAGATCGACCATTTTATCGAAAATTTCTTCGAGTCTGTCTTTGTCCTGTAATCGTCGTTTCGTCGTCGCTTTCCACGCCGATTCTCGCAAGGGGCGATCGGGTTCGACCAGGAATTTCGCCATTTGCGGCAATGTCAGTTCCTTGCCCTGAAATTCGACCGTCATAGCGCCGCAAACAGTCTGGTATTCCTGACTTAACAGCGATTCCTGGGTCTGGAGGGGCACGTTTTCTTCGCGGAAAAGTTCGACGTCGGCGCGGGTGGCCCGGTCGTAAACCCTGTATCGGTTTTCATCGAGCGGGAAACGTTCGCGTTCCTTGAGATATTTTCGATTAATCTGATCTCCGATGGGCTTGACCGCCGGTACGACATTTTCGACGAAATTTCGAAACGCCGTCGCCCGCGATTCATCATCGGTCTGACAGGTCATGCGAATATGCAGTACTGAATAGACCTGTCCAAAGGCGGCATCGAATTCGGACATATCCATTAGCCAGCGCTCGAGTTCTTCAGAAGAATTAATCGTCCGATCCAGAAGTTTTTGGAGCAGTCCGAGCACCTGGTCCTTGTCGGTCAGATCGATGTTTTCGGGGACGAACGTCCTGGGCTGATAAGGTGGAAGCTTTGTCAGATTAAGCTCAACCGCATGATTCGAATTCATTATATCATTCTCCCTGTAATATATATTGTAAGTGTATTCCATTCCCCACTTGATTATAACAGGTGATATCGGTGTCGTCATGCTTTCATTTTGGGAAGTGGAAGTTTGAAGATGACTTGACAGGTTTGCGGTAGAGTTTTATGCTATACGAAGCAGAGGGTTGTGTTTCGTCTATGTCCATGGGGAGAGGGTAGTTGTGTGCATTTCGCGACAGCGTGTAAGACGTCGGCCTCGCGTACCGGAAAAGATGGAACTTTGTAGATTGCAACAATGAAAAGGAGTGTCCTATGGCGGATTTTGAACCTCGAACGGTCAATTTCAGGGTGTTGGGGGCGACGGTATTGATGGCCAGTCTGGCTTTTTTCGCAATATGCCTTATTGGATTGGCGGCCAATGGTTCCGACAATGAATTCTGGCCTTTGGCGTTTGTGCTTTCGATCCTGGGTGTTTTTTTCAGCGTAGGGTTTTACTGCATCAATCGCGTATTGCAATCAATCGAAAGCAATACTTATAAGAATGAAGAGGCGGTGTTGAGGTTGATTCGGCACATCGATCACATTCGTGAGGGGATTGACGCTCTGAATGAAAATATTCTGCTGAGTGAAGACGCCAAGGTGATTGCCTTTCGCGACAAAGACCTTCAGGCTCTTCGGCAGAAGATTGAAGAAAAAATCACTGCGAAAGACTGGGAGGCTGCGGCATATCTGGCGGAGCACATGGCGGGGCGATTCGGTTCGCGTCAGGAGGCGGAGCAGTTTCGTGCCCGTATCGCTCGGGAACGCGACCAGATGCGTCAGCAGGATATTGCGATGGCCTTGGCGCGATTCGATGACCGACTCGGGGGGTTTGAATGGAACGAATCGGCGGAGGAAATCGAGAAAATTAAAGCGAACTTCCCCGATGCGCCCGAAGTGGGCGAATTGACCGAAAAGCTCGAGCAGGCCAGGACCGCACGTAAGAAAGAACTTATTCGTCAGTGGGATCAGGCGATTCAGAATAATGAAGTTGATCGGAGTATCGAGATTTTAAAGGAGCTTGATCGGTATTTGACGCCGAACGAAGCCGCTGCGTTTGAAGAATCTGCCCGAGGGGCGTTTCGGGCGAAGCTCCACAATCTGGGTGTACAATTCAGTTTGCTGGTGGCGGAAAAAGTCTGGGACGGCGCATTGCAGGTCGGCTTGCAGATTGTTGCCGAGTTTCCGAATTCGCGTATGGCGAAGGAAATTCAGGAACGCCTTGAAACACTAAAAGCCAAGGCGAAAGCGACAAAGATCGAGAAGACATAAGCGGGAAAAGTTTCCGGGCGATAAGCTTGGAAATGAAGTTTTTCGTTTCGGAGGACGATGAGAGAGGATAAGAAGAAAAGGTGAGTTGTCGGCAAGAGTGATGTTAGAAACGATATGAGAGACGGATATGAATCAATATTATCTTGGGCTGGATATTGGGACTTCGGGACTTAAGACGGTGTTGATGGCGGGCGATGGGAGGATTATCGGCGTAAATACGCAGGAGTACCCGTGTTATTCGCCTAAGCCGTTGTGGTCGGAGCAAGAGCCGGGGGATTGGTGGCAGGCAACGATCAGAGGAATTAAACAGGCGATTGCAGACAGTAAGATCGATCCGGCTCAGGTGAAAGGGATTGGACTTTCGGGGCAGATGCATGGAGCGGTGTTTTTGGGGGATGGAATCAAGCCGTTGCGAAGGGCGATTTTGTGGAACGATCAGCGGACGCAGAAGCAGTGCGAGGAGATCGAAGCCAAGGCGGGTGGTCGGAAGAAACTGATTCGGATGGTGGCGAATCCGGCGTTGACGGGGTATACGGCACCGAAGATTCTGTGGGTCAGGGACCATGAGCCGGCGGTGTTTAAGAAGGTGAAACACGTGCTGCTGCCGAAGGATTATATTCGGCTTTGTTTGACGGGGGAATATGCGACGGAGGTTTCGGATGCGTCGGGGACGTTGTTGTTCGATGTGGTGAAACGGCGATGGCATGACGGGTTGATCGGGAAGCTTGGATTGAAGAGGGAATGGTTTGCGATGTGTTATGAATCGCCTGAGGTGACGGGAACGATCAGCGAACAGGCGGCGAAGTTGACGGGGCTGCCGGTGGGAGTGCCGGTGGTTGGCGGCGGTGGGGATCAGGCGTGCGGGGCGGTCGGCAGCGGGATCGTAAGCGGGGGGATTGTTTCGGCGACGCTGGGGACGTCGGGGGTGGTGTTCGCGTATTCGGACAAGCCCCAGTATGACGAGCAGGGTCGGGTGCAGACGATGTGTCACGCGGTGCCGGGGGCGTGGTGTGTGTTCGGGTGCATGCTGGCGGCGGGCGGGTCGTTGGGGTGGTTCAAGAATCAGCTTGGATGCGCGGAAAGCGAGGAAGCCAAGGCGAGCGGGAAGAATGTTTACGATATTCTGGTGGAAAAGGCGATGACGGCGAAGGCGGGGTGCGAGGGGTTGTTTTTCCTGCCTTATATTACGGGGGAGCGGTGCCCTTATCCCGATCCACAGGCGCGGGGGTGTTTTATCGGGTTGACGGCGCGGCATGATCGGGCGGCGATTATTCGATCGGTGCTCGAGGGGATTACGTTCGGGATGAAAGACCAGGTGCGGATCATGCGCGAGATGGGGATCGATATCAAGCAGGTGCGGGCGTCGGGCGGCGGGGCGAACAGCAAGTTCTGGCGGCAGATGCAGGCGGATATGTATGGAGCCAGGGTGGTGAGGGTGAATGTGGCGGAAGGTGCGGCGTTGGGGGCGGCGATCCTGGCGGCGGTGGGGACGGGTGCGTACAAGAGCGTGGCGGAGGCGTGTAAGAAGATCATTAAAACCGTCGATGATGTGAAACCTGTGGCGGGGAATGTGAAGCTTTATGAGAGGCATCATGAGGTTTATCGCAAGTTGTATGTGGATTTGAAAGATGATTTTGCGGCGATTGCGAGATTGTAAACGTCGGGTTGTTTTTCTGTGTAAGATGGTGGGCGGCGTCAATCCTATGTTGGAATTTTAACTTTGGCCGTAGTAGGCGTTGGGGCCGTGTTTGCGGAGGTAGTGTTTGTCGAGGAGATGCTGCGAAATCGGGCAGATGGCAGGGTTGATGTTGGCGGTGAGTGTGGCCATTTTTGCCAGGTGTTCGAGGATGACGGCGTTGAAGACCGCTTTTTCGGGGGTGGGGCCCCAGGCGAATGGGCCGTGTTCGGCGACGATGATTGCGGGGATTGATTTATAGTCGAGTTGATGGGGTCTTTTCGTGAACGTTTCTATGATGACTTTACCAGTGTTGATTTCGTAGTCGGTCTGGATTTCCTGGGGGGTGAGCGGACGGGAGCAGGGGATCGGGCCGTGGAAATAGTCGGCGTGTGTGGTGCCCAGGGGCGGAATGTCGCGGCAGGCTTGTGCCCAGGCGGTGGCGTAAAGACTATGGGTATGGACGATGCCGCCGATTTCAGGAAAGGCGCGGTAGAGTTCGAGATGGGTGGGGGTGTCGCTGCTGGGGTTGAGCGTGCCTTCGACGATTTTTCCGGTTTCCAGCGAGACGACGGTCATGTGTTCGGGGTTCAACTCATCGTAGGAGACGCCGGAGGGTTTGATGACGACGAGGTTGGTTGATCGGTCGATACCACTGACGTTTCCCCAGGTTTGGATGACCAGGTTCTCTCTGACGAGTTGGAGATTGGCTTGGCAGACGGTTTTTTTGAGTGTTTCGAGCATAAAATTATCCTCGCGCTTTGGTGCGGATTTCCAGAAGAGTTTTCATGATGGGATACAGGTTTGTAGTTCCATTTTGTGTTCCAAAAGCATCATGGAGTGTTCGATAAAGGGTGTAAAGCCGCTGATAGACGGCGTGGGCTTTGGGGTTTGGGGTGTAGACTCTTGGGAGCAGGCCTGTCATGGCGTTTTGTGCGGCGGTGACGGAGTCGTGGCCTCCTGATTTTTTACCGGCGACGACGGCACCGGCGATGGCGGCTCCGAGGGCGCAGGTTTGAGAGCTTCGGGAGATTTTCATGGGTCGGCCTGTGACGTCGGCGTAGATTTGCATGACGAGCGGATTTTTTTCGGCGATGCCGCCGCAGTTGACGACCTGTCGGACCTTGACGCCGAATTCTTCAAAGCGTTTGATGATCGTGAGGGCGCCGAAGGCGGTGGCTTCGATCAAGGCGCGATAGATTTCGGCAGGGGTGGTGTAGAGCGTTTGGCCCAGGAGCAGTCCTGTGAGTTTTTGATCGACGAGGATGGTGCGATTGCCGTTGTTCCAGTCGAGGGCGAGCAGGCCCGATTCGCCGGGTTTGAGTTTGGCGGCCTGTCGGGAGAGATTTTCGTGCGAGCCGAGGTCCTTACCGCAGGGCTGGAGGATGTTGACGAACCAGTTGAAGATATCGCCGACGGCGGATTGCCCGGCTTCGAGGCCGAAGTGTCCGGGGAGGATGCTGCCGGGGACGATGCCGCAGAGGCCCGGGATATCGGGAAGCGGCGTGGACGATCTGGCGACCATCATATCGCAGGTGCTGGTGCCGATGATCTTGACGAGCGTGCCGGGGGCGATACCCGCGCCGACAGCTCCGAGATGGGCGTCGAATGCGCCTGCTGCGACGGGGATATTGGGGGTCAGTCCCAGACGTTTTGCCCACTCATCGGTCAATAAGCCGATGGGGGTGTCGATGGTGAAGGCCTGATTTTTGAGACGGTCTCGAAGATCGCCGAGTTTTGGATCGAGTTTTGCGAGGAAGGATTTTTCGGGATAGCCGCCCCAGGCGTTGTTGAACATGGCTTTATGTCCTGCGGCGCAGATACCGATTTTTAATTGATCGGGATGTTGCGTTCCTGTCAGGACGGCGGGGATCCAGTCGGCGATTTCGACCCAGAGGTATGCCGCCTGAAAGACCCGCGGGCTGGTGCGTCGGCAGTGAAGGATTTTGCTGAAGAACCATTCGCTGGAATACGTTCCGCCGCATCTGGCGAGATATTCGGGGTGAAGTTTTTTTGCCAGGTCGGTGATTTCCTGAGCCTCGGCGATGGCGGTGTGGTCTTTCCAGAGCCAGGCGAGAGCGGCAGGGTTGTTTTGAAATTCTTTCGCGAAGGCGAGGGGACAGCCGTTTTTATCGACCGGCAAAGGGGTCGAGCCGGTGGTGTCTACGCCGATGCCGATGATTTGATCGGGGCGGAAACTTTTGACTTTTTTGCGGGCTTGCGCGAGAGCGTTTTTGACGCAGTGTTCGGCGCCTTTGAGATAGTCGGCGGGATGCTGACGAGCGAGGTTCGGGTCGCGCGAGAGGATGATGCCATTTTGACCATGCTCATAGTTCCAGACCGATTGGGCGATTTCCCTGCCGTTTTGGACGTTGACGATCAGGGCGCGGACAGAATTGGTTCCGTAATCCAGACCTAGGGAATATTTTGCCATTTTAAATCAGCTCCGATTAAAAAGGGTTTTCGGTTTTATAGAGAACACCGGCGGGCAGGGGCGTGTGAATGTTTTCGATACCCAGAAGTTTGAGGGCGTCGAAGAGTGTTTTGCCGCATTGAGAGAAGCCCACGGCTGCGTGGTGCGGGAAGTGTTTTTCGATCAGGACATGTCGATAGAAACGGGCGAAATTCGGGACCCCGATGATGCCGATACCGCCGAAACTTTTGGGGTCGATATCCAGGCAATTGCCCTGGGCGATATAGCTTTCGAGGCCGTCTTCGGCACGGCCTTGCAGACGGAAGAGGGTAATGGGGCCGGGTTTGAGTTGGCCTTCAAGTGTGCCGCGTGTGATGTTCGGGGGACATTGAGGGTCTTCAATGAGGCGGTTCATGATGAGTTGATATTTCATGGTGCATTGCTTCATGCAACAGGAGGGGGTGTTGCCGCAGTGAAAGCCCATGAAGA
>JAAZAW010000009.1 GCA_012514125.1 Phycisphaerae bacterium
GCCGGCGGTATAAATCGCCAGAATGAAACCGATCATCATCATAAACCCATACGACGCAATCGTCAGGGGACCAAGCTTAAACAACGTTGGGTGCATTCATACTCCTTGCATTTATCGTCTTGTAACTCAACAAATGAGTTTGTTTTGATTAAGTTTCAATAATACTCTTGATTGTGTTGTCGTCATTGACAAGCACCACTTTGGCTTTATGCGACGAAGCCTCTTCCGGTGTCATCATCGCAAACGCAAAAACAATCACCTTATCGCCGACACTCACCAGGCGTGCAGCGGCTCCATTAACACAAATGACTCCACTTGCCCGGGGGCCGGGAATCGCGTAGGTCTCGTGACGCGACCCGTTATTGATATCCGCGACAATGACCGCTTCATTGGGCAGCAGCCCGGCTGCATCCATCAGATCGCGATCAATCGTAATACTGCCGACGTAATCCAGCTCGGCCTGCGTCACCGTGGCTCGATGAATTTTACCTTTCATCAGCTTTAATAACATTTAATATTGCTCCCGCCCTAAAAGGGCGTTTTCAATCCACCTTCAAAGTCCATGCGGCTAGACCACATTCCTTCCGAACATTATAATTTCATTTCCCTCAGCGTCTACCATAATATTATCGATCAACCTCGCAGGCCCGATATTCACCGCCAGCGCAATGACCACCGGTTTTTGCACCCTCGAAACCTCCTCGAGCGTCTCAAGATCGTTCACACTGATATAATCGATCCGACACGGACCTGCCGTTTTAATTATAGTCTCCATCGCGCCGATCAGTTCGGAAGTTTCTTTTTTTCCGGATTTAATCAGCGACACCGCTTCTTTGAGCGCCCGCGAAAGAGATGTGGCCTGAACCCGCTGATCGTCGTTCAAATATTGATTTCGCGAACTTTTCGCCAGCCCCGATTCTTCCCGGATCGTCGGGCAGATGCGAATCGTGACCGGAACATCCAGGTCCGCCGTCATGCGGCGCAATACCAGTGCCTGCTGGGCGTCTTTCTGGCCAAAATACGCAAAGTCAGGCCCGACGACATTGAATAGCTTCGTTACGACCGTCGTGACCCCTTCAAAATGCGTCGGGCGAGATTTTCCACACAGGGTTTGGGTCATTTTCGATACCCGCACCGTCGTCAAGAGTTCCCGCGGATACATTTCTTGAACTTCGGGATAGAATACCACATCCACCCCCGCCTGACGACACAACTCCAGGTCCTTTTCGATCGGTCTGGGATATTTCTCGAAATCTTCGTTCGGTCCGAATTGAATCGGATTGACAAAAATGCTCACCACGACAACATCGCACTCGCTTTTTGCCGCATGAACCAGTGACAAATGCCCCTCGTGCAACGCACCCATGGTGGGTACAAGCCCAACGCGTTTACCACCCTGTTTTGCCGGATGAACCACCCGGCGAACCTCATCGATTGTTTTAACCGCTAACATGATAACCTTCTATCGTTTGTCTCCGATATCTCCGAGGAGAGTTATTCGCTAAAGTTTTTCAGAAATCGCATTCGCTACCACCTTGCCAAGGATTTCATAGCCTTTATCATTATAATGATAACCGTCGCCCGCGAGCAAATCCGATTTTCCGACCACGACCGAATACAAATCGTTAATTGAAATGTTGCGCTCGTTCATGATCGTTCGGGCAACGGCATTTCGACGAATCACGATATCATTTTTTTCTTCATCGAACGGATAGCCGGCGATCGTTTGTGTAATCGGTGTGGAACTTGCCCAGATCATGGCCGCCCCCCGACTTAATTCGTGTATCATATCGACATATTTTTCAAGTCCCCGGCGATAGTCCTCGTCCGAGAGATGAAGGGCGTGTAAACCGTTATTGAAATGAATCACTTTATAGGCATAATTTTCCAGGGCGATTCGAATTTCCTTGAATAAAATCGGATCGTGGACTCCGCGAGAATTGGCCATCCGGTCCACATGGACCCTGCCTTCAAGATTTTTGATTACCTTCGGTCCATACCCGCAACTGATCGAATCACCGATCAGTAATACACGCGGCAACGCAGAATCGTCGGCATGGTCCCACCAGTTGTTGCTCCATTCAAATGTTTCACGCACAATCCTAGTTTCTGCCATTTTTTTCTCCATGAAAAATAAGATGCCTAGACGCATCTTTCTATCGATATTCCAGATTGCGAACTTCTTCGATTTTCCCATCATGTACAGGGAGGTGAATATCGTCGCAGGTTTATTTTCCGGATTTTCCGGCCAATAAAGATTCTTTCTGTTTTTAGCGTATGCTTAATACCCGCCGTAAAGACTTTCGCTACTTTACTCCACTCCCTCCGCCAGCGATTCCAGAATCGTCCGGGCACTCATCATCAGAATCGGATGATAGGCGTCGGGAGCGATCTGCGCCAGAGGCTCCATCACAAATCGACGTTCGTGCATCAGCGGATGCGGAACCGTCAGCCGATCATTGGAAATAATCTCCTGGCCATACAAAAGAATATCCAGATCGATCGTCCGAGGTCCCCAGAAAACACTTCGTTTTCGCCCCAGTTCGCGTTCGATCGCCTGAAGTGAATTGAGCAGGTCCATCGCTCCAAGCGTCGTCGAAATTTTCGCTACGGCGTTAAGATACTGCCCCTGTTCAGGCCCACCTTCGGGCGAGGTCTCATAGACCGAACTGACTTCTAGCACTTCGATCTGCGGATGGTCACTCATCAATGTCAGCGCCCGTTGAATATATTTTCCTCTCGGCTCGATATTCGACCCTAACGCCACGAACGCTTCGACCGGTTTATGCTCTTTTTTCATCGTTACCATGATGGACTCCTTTATTTGACCCTTTCATTTTTACCCCCGTCAAATAAACCCCTTCTGCCAGCGCACCGCCTCGACCGCATTCTGCATCAAAATCCGGGTCGTTACCGTCCCGACGCCGCCCGGCACGGGTGTTATGATTCCCGCCCGTTGTGAAGCGGATTCAAAGTCCACATCTCCCACAATACCGTCCTGAGTCTGATTCGTTCCCACATCGATCAC
>JAAZAW010000131.1 GCA_012514125.1 Phycisphaerae bacterium
CAGCCGTTCGGAGTGGGGCCGCAAGTGGAACGAACGGATCTTCACGGTGGTGGGCACGTGCCGCAAGCAGGGCCGTTCCGCATGGCAATTCCTTCAGCAGGCCATCCATGCCCACTATTTTCATAAATCCCCCCCCTTCGCTCTTACCCCACGGAGCCTGAACGGTTACAGAAATCTCACCAGCGATTGGAAAAAAGAATTTTATCAATAGCAAACAGACCGCAGCTGCATCCTTCAGCCAAACCAGACAATAATAGGAAAAACTCCACCTTCCGAACCTTTTCACCCCTTAATTGCGAAAAGCGGAACTGCCCCCCCTCAACTTCTCACACAGGCTTACTTGCCGCACGACTCGCCGGACGCCTGCCCCTGCGAGAATTTCCAGATCGGCTTCTGCCTCGTCTCGATGACGAAGACCTCGACTGCCCTTGTCCCAGATTCGGAGCCTCACCAATCCACACAGGCTCAATCTTATTGGACCGAACCACCGACTCCAGCGTTCGAATATCGCGATGCGTCACCAGCGACAATGCCACGCCTTCACGCCCCATTCGACCCGCTCGCCCCGTCCGGTGCGTATAGTTCTCCTTGAACAACGGAAAATCGTAATTGATCACATGGCTCACATGACTAAAATCCAACCCCCGGCCGGCAATGTCCGTCGCAATCATAAGTTGAATGTCTTTATTACGAAAACGTCGAAAAATCGACGTCCGCGTTGACTGCTCCAGCCCACCATGAATAAATTCTATCGAGCGATATTCTTTCCGAAGACTATCCATCAGTTTCTCGCCGCCATGACGCGAATTACAGAAAATAATCGCCTGCCGAACATCACCATTGTCCAAATACGACATCAACGTCCTGAGCCGATCTCGCGGCTCGACATAACGAAATGTATGAATCAAACTTTGCGGCGCCACCTGATCCCGATTGAGCTTGATATGAACCGGATCCTTCAAAAACTGACTCGCCAACTGGGCCACCTTCTCCGGCATCGTCGCAGAAAACAACAACGTCTGATGCTCATGCACTATGCACGAAACAATAAACCGAATATCGTCGATAAATCCCATCTTCAACATCTCGTCCGCTTCGTCCAGCACCAGCGTCCGAACATTCGACAACGTCAACGGCGTATTATAAAGAAAATCAATCAACCGACCAGGCGTCGCCACCAGAATATGAACACCATGATCGAGCTTGGCCTTTTGAATCTCCATCGAATACCCACCATAAATGGCAAAAGGAGCTACCTGGGTATATTTGGCAATCTTGGCAATTTCACCCACATACTGCAACGCCAACTCACGCGTCGGTACAATAATCAACGCCTGAATGGCATTCTGCGTCGGATCGACCATCTGAATCATCGGCAATGCGCAAGCCGCCGTCTTGCCCGAACCCGTCTCCGCCTGACCCAAAAGATCCCTGCCCTCAAGGATATGCGGCAATGTCTGCTCCTGAATCGGCGTCAGATCGATATAACCCATTTCTCGTATCGCGTCTTGTATTTCGGGAATTAACTTCAGTTCTTCAAATTTCATCTTCGTTCTTCTATAATCCATTCATCGACATCGTAATCCATTCCCGACCGCCAGGCCAAAAATTCAACTACAACATCGACTTCATATTAAATAAAATCAGGCATCCTGCAAATGTTGGAGTCATCGAACCAACCTTTGGAAAGCTACCCCACAGGAAGCTTAAACTTCCTGAATATTTTATTATATACTAATTCCACCAAAAAGAATATAAAAATCCTTCCGCCGGCTAATCCTTAAATAAAACTCTTTTATTCGAAGATAATTTACGTAAAATTATGGAAGTTGTAAAATCTTATTAATACGGATTTGATCTAATATATGCGCGGCTCAAAACAAAAAAACCTTATAGGGTAGAAAAACCTGAAAAATAAGGAAACAACGATATTGACGCTCCCGCGCAAGAAGTAAATGGAAATAGTATAAGGGGTTATTATTATGAAACAAAACTATCAACATCATTTCTGGGCAATAGCTTTCCTGATCATCCTGTCACCCGGATTTTCCGCCAACCTCCAGGCAGAGAAAAAAACACCGGCGTCCAGGCCCGCGACTCCAAACGAAAAAACAGTCACCACAAAACATTCCATCACCATCGGTGACCAAAAAATCGACTATACCGCAACCGCAGGCTACCTGATTCTCGACGACAACGCCGGAAAACCCCAGGCGAACATCTTTTTCGTCGCTTATAAAAAAATTAACTCCGACAATAAAACCTGCCGCCCCATCACCTTCGCCTTCAATGGCGGTCCCGGCGCCAGTTCCATCTGGCTGCACCTGGGCGCGATGGGACCGAAATTCGTGCCGTTCCCCAACGACGGTAAATCGCTGCCGAAACATCCGACCCTTGAGCCTAACAACTCTAGCTGGCTTGAGTTTACAGACATGGTCTTTATCGACCCCGTCAGCGCGGGCTTTAGCCGAGCCGCTCCGGGCGTGGACCCCAAAACATTTCACAACGTTCAAAACGACATCGAATCGATCGCAAAATTCATTCAATTGTACCTGAGCCGATACAGCCGCTGGCTTTGCCCGATCTACCTCGCCGGCGAAAGTTACGGCACGACCCGCGCCGCGGGTCTGGCGGAGTTTCTCCAGGACAAACTCGGCATCTATCCGAGCGGCATTGTCATGATCTCCTCCGTGCTGGACTTTCAGACGATCTTGTACATGAGAGAAAACGATCTGGCGTATGCCCTGGCTGTTCCGACATTTACAGCCACCGCCTGGTATCACAAAAAACTCTCGCCCGAATATCAGGAAGACCTCGACGCGGCGATGGCTGAATCTGAGAAATGGACACTCACCGAGTATTGGCAGGCCTTGGCGCAGGGCGACGCGCTGGACGAGGAAACGCGCGAAAAAATCGCCGAAAAAATGTCGCAGCTCACCGGCCTTGATAAAAGCTATATCCTGCTGAACAATTTACGCGTCGGCAGTCAGCAATTCATCAAGGAATTACTGAAAAACGAAGGTAAACTGCTGGGATTGATGGACGCGAGGGTCACCGCCTTCGACACGCGGCAGGCGGGAGAGTATCCTTCTTACGATCCGGCGTTTTTTCTGAGCATCGGCCCGCTTACCATGGCGATGAATAATTATGTTCGTAATGAGTTAGACTACGAAAACTATCTGCCTTACGAATATTTGTCGCGTATAGCTAATCGCAACTGGAATTTGCACGACGAGGGGCGCGGATTTTTGAGTACGGCGGCGAATTTGCAGCGAGCGATGACGAAAAACTCAAATCTTCGGGTATTTTTTGCCGGCGGGTATTACGATCAGACGACACCTTATTTTGCTAACCTCTATATGATCAATCACTTAGGCCTGGCTAAGCCGCTTCGGGAAAATATTGTAGTGAACCATTACTTTTCAGGGCATCAGCTTTACACCGATTCGGCTACGCGCGAACAGCTTCAGAAAGATGTCAAGGCATTTTACGAAGCGGATCGGTAAAGTCTAATTATCATATTATATTACAATTAGATGTCTCAAGCTGTTGACGGTGGCGCCGGTCTACACTATTATAATATAATAATATTATACTATAATTAGAAAGCGAGGAATGCCATGGTCACGGTAGGGAAGAAAATTCTGAGCGAACAGGTCATCGGGCAAATCAAAAACTATATTCTTGAGAACAAACTTGGTCCGGGCGACCGTTTGCCGACGGAACAGGAATTTTCGGAGCTTTTCGGGGTGAGCCGAACCAGTATTCGTGAAGCCACCAAGGCATTGAGTTTTTTGGGGATTATTCATTCGGCGCCCCGGCAGGGTTTGACGCTGGCGAAGGTGGATATGAATAAGGCGATGGAATACTTGAGCTTCCATTTTGCGTTAAGCCATTATTCGAAGGAACAGATTTTAGAGACACGGTTTGGTTTGGAGTCAGGGACGTTATCGGAAAGCATGAAAAATATCTCGAAGGACGCGGCTTTGTTTCAAAAGCTTAACCATATTTGTGATGAGATTTTGGCGGCGAAGACGGAGGAAGACTTTGTTCGCTGGGATGCGGCGTTTCATCAGTCGCTTTTGGAGGCGAGCGGCATCGAGCCTTTAATCGCGTTTAATGAGGTTTTGCAGATTTTTTTCACGCGATTGTGTGAGGATGTTTCCCAATCGCGGTGGCAGGAAGTGAAAGCGTTGTACGGCAAGATTATTCGGGCGCTTAGAGAGAAGAATCTTGCGACGGCAGAGTTATTGCTGCGGAAACAACTTGATTATTATGTGGGAGGGAAGAAGTCGGGGGGGAGTCAAGAGAAGACAGAGGTTTGAACCGCCAAGGAGATGCCTTTGATTTAAACGTGTCGTAGTTTCGGACACTGAGGAAAGTCGAAGGGTTTTTTGTTTGCTTCCACCCTGTCGCTTCGACCCATTCGACAAGCTCAGGGACCACAGGCACAGCGACCGGAATTTTGATATTTGTAATGCTACGACACGACTAAATCAAAAGCGTATTATACTATTTCCACTTACTGCTTGCGCGGGGGCCAATATCGTTGCACCCTTATTTTTCAGGTTCTTCTACCCGATAAGGTTTTTTTGTTTTTGCGCCGCGTATGGATTAAATCAAAAGCGTATTATATGGGTTTTAGCAGGTGGGGGAACGGGGAGAGGGCGCGATGGAGGACGCCCAGGGATTTGCTGATGCACAGGCCATAGTTGGTGATGGGGACGCCGACGGATTTGGCTTGGATGATTCGGCGGAGCACCTCTCGACGATTGGTCATACATGAGCCACACTGGACGATGAGACTGTAATCGGTAAGATTGTCGGGGAAATCCATGCCGGCTACATGATCGAAATGAAGTTCACCGCCGACGTATTGTCGGAGCCAGCGGGGGATTTTAACTCGGCCTATATCATCGGCGACGGGGTGGTGGGTGCAGGTTTCGGCGATGAGGATTTTTGAGCCTGGTTTGAGTTTATCGATGGCGTCGGCGCCCTGGACGAAACTTTCGAGGTCGCCTTTCCAGCGAGCGAATAAAATGGAGAAGGTTGTCAGGGGGATGTTGTCTGGGACATCGGCGGCGACTTTGAGGATGACCTGGGAATCGGTGACGACGAGGTTTGGTTTGTTTTTGAGCAGGTCGAGGGTGTGGGCGAGTTCGCGTTCCTTGACGACCAGAGCGCGGGCGTCGGCATCGAGGACTTCGCGGATGGTTTGGACCTGTGGGAGGATCAGCCTGCCTTTGGGAGCTTCGAGGTCGATGGGGACGACAAGGATGACGAGGTCGCCAGGAGCGACGAGGTCGGATAAGATGCCCTGGTCGTCGAGGAAATCCTGGGGGATGACCGACGCGACGGCTTGGGTGAGTTCATCGATACCGGTTTTGTTTGTACTTGAGGCGCAGACGACGGCTTGGGTGAATTTTTTAGCGTGGTCGATATCGTTTTGGGATGGGGTCCAGAGATCGCTTTTATTGAAGACGACGACGGCTCCGATTTTTTGTGCGGTGATTTCGTTGAGGAGATTAATTTCGAAATCGGAGAGGGGTTTGTCGGTGGGGACGAGGGCGACATCGACTCGGGCGATTGTTTTTCGGCTTCGTTCGACTCGGAGGAGTCCGAGTTGTCCTTCGTCGTCCAAGCCGGCGGTATCGAGGAGGAGCACTGGGCCGAAGGGTTTCAGTTCCATGGGTTTTGCGACGACGTCGGTGGTTGTGCCCGGGGTATCGGAGACGATGCCGACGTTTTGTCCTGTGACGGCGTTGAGGAGTGAGGTTTTACCGACGTTTCGACGTCCGAAGATTCCGATATGCAGTCGCATGCCTTTGGGTGTTTGTTCCATGTTCATGATTTTTTTTCCTGTTCATTTTTGTCAAAGCCCAGCGCGTTGACGGCGTGGGGGGAGATTAATTTTTCGAGTTGACCGGGGGGGATTTGGGCGACGGTTTGAGCGGCGATGAAGATATCGCATTTATGGGTTTGCATATACTGGGCGATTTGGGCGGCTTTATGGTAGCCTATGATGGGCACCAGTACGGTGGTCAGTGCGGTGCTGCGAAAGACGAGGGAACGGCAACGTTCGACGTTGGCGGTGATGTTGCGGATACATTTTTCGCTCATGAGACGATTGGCGGCGATGAGATTTCGCAGAGTGGACAACAGTTTGTCGGCGATCAGGGGGAGGAAGGCGTTGAGTTCGAGTTGTCCTGAGCCTGCGGCCAGGGAGATGGCGGAGACGTTGCTGAAGACGTCGATGGCGACTTGTGTGAGCATTTCGGTCATGACGGGGTTGACTTTTCCGGGCATGATCGATGAGCCTGTCTGCATGGGTGGGAGGTTGATTTCGGCGAGACCGGTATCGGGTCCGCTTGCAAGGAGGCGGAGGTCGGCGGCGATTTTCATGAGGTTGGACGCGTGGGCCTGGAGGATGCCTGCGACTTCGACGAAGACATCCATGTTTTGTGTGGTGTCGAGAAGGTTTTCGGCGCGTGCGAGGGGCAGATGGGTGACGGTCCGGAGTTCTTCGGTGACATTGAAGATATAATCTCGTGCGGCGCCCATGCCTGTGCCGATGGCGGTTCCACCGAGGTTGACGACTCGGATTCGTTCGGTACATTTGTAGATTCGCCAGCGATCTCGTGCGAATGCGTCGGCCCAGGCTCCGAAGGTTCGTCCGAGGGTCATGGGGACGGCGTCTGTGAGTTCGGTTCGGCCGACTTTGAGGACATCGGTGAGTTCCTGCTCTTTGGTTTGGCAGGTTTCCTGAATTTCGGTGATTGCGGATTCGAGCGATTTCAGGAGTTCATACGTTGCGATTTTCAGTGCGGTCGGGTAGGTGTCGTTGGTGGATTGATGGAGGTTGACGTGTTCGAGCGGATCGATGACGTTGTAGTCTCCCGGGTGTTTTCCCGCCAGGATGAGGGCACGGTTGGCGAGGACTTCGCAGACGTTGAGATTGGTGCTGGTTCCTGCTCCGCCCTGGAAGGGGTCCACGCGGATATATTCGTCGAGTTTGCCTTCTGCCATTTCGATAGCGGCGTGTTCGATGAGATCGGCCAGATCGGGTGATAGGTAGCCGAGTTTTTTATTGGTTCGAGCGGCGGCGAGTTTGACTTGGCCAAAGGCGTGGATGAGTTCGGGTGCGATGAGGCGGCCTGTGACGGGGAAATTTTCCATAGCCCGTGCGGTGTGGATGCCCCAGAGGGCGTCGGCGGGGATTAGTTTTTCGCCGAGGCTGTCGTGTTCATGCCGCGGGGTCATTTTATTTTGCTCCTTTGGCGGCGGTTAAGGCGTTGCGATAGCACTGGACGAGTTTTTCGGTGTTGGCTGCGAGTGAGAGTTCGTTTTTGGCGAGGGTGTGGGCGTTGATCGACATAGCCTGGCGGTCGATTTTTCCTTCGAGCCATTCGCAGAGGAGGTTAGCGAGACTGATGTGGTCGCCGGTTTTGAATTTTCGTCCGGTTTGATTGTCGATGAGTAAATCGAAGGCGGTGTCTTCGGTGGCGATGATTGGGCAACTGTTGGCCATGGCTTCGTAGGGGCCTGAGTGGAGGGTGTAGAACGGGCCGGGCTGGATGTAAAAATCGACGTCGCAGAGGATGTCTTCCCAGTTGGGCAGCAGGTCGATGAAACTGACCATGTCGCTAAGGTTGTTTTTATTGACCCAGCGGTGTAGGGTGTTTTCGAGCGGTCCCTGGCCCATGAGAACGGTCCAGCATTCGAAGCCTCGGTGTCGGATTTCGAGCAGGGCGTGGAGGAGTGTGTCGTAGCCGCTGTTGGGGGCAAACCGTCCGATGCTAAAGAGTGTTTTAGGGTGATCGGTTACCGGACACTCGGGTCTGATGAAACATCCTGGACGGATGAGTTCGATTTTTTCGTTGGTTTTGCCGTAGAGATCGTGGAGAGTATCGCAGATCGGCTGAGAGACGCCGATGAGTTTGCCGCATTGTTTTTGATCCAGGCGGGTGTAACATTCTTCCTGGAAAAGTCCGGTGAAACTGACGAGATAAGGCAGGTTCATTTCCTTTGCCAGATCGGTCGCCAGCCAGCAGGGTTTGCCTGAGCAACTATGGATGAGATTGACTTTCGCGCTTCGCAGTTCGGCGGCGAGATTTTTGAGTGAGTATTTGTATTGCCAGGGCCAGAAGGGGATTTTGAATTCGATAATTTTCGCCGGGCCGATGGGCAGGGATACGGCGGCGGAAGGGTCGGGGCAGATCAGGGTTACATTGATGGGCTGATCGACCAGTCCGACGAGCATGTGCGCGAAAATACTTCGGAATCGATAGAGATAGTCTCGATCGACGAGCAAGGCGACATGAATCGGAATATCTTCCAACTCAGGAGTTTCATTTTGATGTGTTACAGGGTCGTTCATTTACTTTTCCGTCTCCTGCGTTTGTTGTTTTTGTTTTCCGAACGTTTCGCGGAAGTTTTCCGGAAGGCGGTCGGAGGAACTTGCTTAATATTATAATCCGGTTGAGGGATGATTGAGAGAAAAAAGTCTTCGAGAGATGAATTCCATTGGGGAATCGACATGCAAATGGTTTATGGGACTTTTGGATTTTTTTGAGGGCGAAAGTTGAAAAATGTAAGGAATCTTTCAATCGTTGAGGTGTTTTTTACTCTAATTTGACGCAAGGCGATTTTAATTTTAAGCTTAAGTATCATGATCAACAAATTGTTTCGACATTTAAGGGTTTTACTCAGACGACAAGACGCCAATTCCGCCACGGAATACGCGGTCATGCTCAGTTTGATTGTGCTGGCTTCGTTTGGGGCGATTGTGGCGTTGGGTCAAAAGATCGTCGCGATTTTCCAGACTTTTGATTTAGCTATTTAGGTCCAATATAGATGGGCTGGGATCGTATTCAAGTTTTTCCGCTATTTTTTCTTTGTCTTTGCTTTTTATCTGTTTAGTCGCCAACATTACTAATAAACCTCGCCTGAAATTTAAAGGCGAAAGGTTTATTTTAGTTTTTTTTCCTATAGTCCGATAAAATAGAGTATACCACCGTTGACGCTAATTAACGTTTCCCGAGCGACAAGCCGATACACCCAATGAACCCATAGAGACTTTGTCTCGCAGAAGGTACAATATATTTTTAAAACATTTCGGAATGCAAGGATAGGAGAGAAGATGCGAACAGTAGTTCACGTAACGCATGAAGCAGTTGAAAAAGTTGGGGGAATCGGGGCTGTGCTGGAGGGATTGATCACCAGTTCCGCTTATAATGCCTCGTGCGACAGAACGGTTTTGGTTTGTCCCTTATTTTCGACCTACGGTCCCGCGGAGTCTCGGCTGGGACCAGACGGCGAGGTTCTTTACAGTAGTGTGGATGGAATGATCCGAAGTGAATGGGCTTCGAAATTTCGTCCGATTGAAGAACGTTTCAATGTCGGTATTGTTTATGGGCATCGTTCTTTTATCCATCCCGATACAAAGATGCGTGTTTCGGCGGAAGTGTTGCTGATTGATATTACGCGAATCGATCACCGTGAGATCAATCATTTCAAAGGCAGACTTTGGGAACATTTCGGTATCGAGTCGATCAAGTATGAAAACAGTTGGGATTTCGATCAGTATGTCAAGTTGGCTCCGCCGGCTTTGGCGGCCATCGAGTCGATTGGTGCGGTTCCGCACGATGGTCATTGCGTGATCGTGGCCCATGAGTTTATGGGCATGCCGACGGCGTTGGCGGCGATTCTGAGCGAGAACAGTCGCTACCGAACAGTGTTTTATGCCCACGAAACGGCGACGATGCGAAAGATTGTCGAAGAGCTTCCGGGTCACGATACCGTTTTCTACAATGTGTTGCGTAAAGCCCGAAGTCAGGATATGTATCTTGACGATGTTTTCGGTTCCCAGGATCATTATTTCAAACACGCTTTGATTTCGGCGACGAAATATTGCGACAACATTCTGGCGGTGGGTGATTATGTCATGAAAGAATTTCGCTTTTTGGGGCCGGAGTTCAATCATGTGGATATCGATTTGTGTTATAACGGGATTCCTTCCTCCAAGATCGATCTGAAGGACAAGTTGATCAGCAAATTGCGGCTTCAGCGATATTGCGAGACGCTGTTGGATTATCGTCCGGATTATGTATTTACGCACGTGTCCCGATTGACGGTGAGCAAGGGTCTTTGGCGAGATCTGAAGGTTCTGGAGCATGTGGAAAAAGCGTTCCGTCAGCAGAATAAGACGGCGGTGATGTATTTCCTGACGACCGAGCTTCCGCGTCGTCGGCCTGAAGATGTTTTGAATATGGAGCAGTGGTGGCGGTGGCCTGTGGCGCATCGGGAAGGTTTGCCGGACCTTTCTCATGGAGAGGCGGCGTTGTATACGGGCATCCAGGAGTTTAACGCCAAGGCCCGCAATGTGAAGGTTCTTTTGATCAACCAGTTCGGTTTCGATCAGGCGACGTGCGGCAAGCGTATTCCGGCGGACACGGAATTTCTTGATATTCGCCGAGGCAGCGATCTGGAATTCGGACAGTCGGTTTACGAGCCGTTTGGTATCGCCATGCTTGAGCCGTTGACTTTCGGCGGGCTTTGCGTGGTGACGAATGTTTGCGGGTGTGTCGGGTTTGTCGAGGATGTTACCAAAGGTCAGCCGTTGTCGAACTTTATTCTGGCGGATTATACCAATCTGGATGATCCGAGTTTGAAGATCGAAGATTTGCTCAAATTCGATCAGGTCCAGCGGGACCTGATTGAAAAACGCATTGCGAGAAAGCTGGCGGAGGAAATTCTTCGCAAGCTTCCGAAAAACAATGATGATATGGAAGGGCTGATTCAAAGCGGATATCAGGCTGCAAGCCATATGGGGTGGGACGTGGTGGCGAAGAATTATTTCCTGCCCGCTGTGGATCGGGCTTGTCGCAAACAACGGGTTTTGCAGATGGTTTAAAATTTGGCCGACGATTTATTCGGTGATTTTATTTATTATAGAAGGATGGACGTTTGTAATGTTCATCCTTCTTTTGTTTAGTTATATTAATATGGGAATCACCAAGAAAATTTTTGCCGTTGCGGACCTGAGCATGATATGATTTAAGACATTAAAATCGCGGCAATGCTTTGATATATGTTAAATGTGGTTCATGTCTAGCGATGAGTTGTCTGAATTCGACAAATGTATAGACCTTGATAAAAGTTAAGTAAAATGAAAGAAAAAATGAAAACAATGGATTATTTCCGGATAGCGATTTTGGGTGTTTTACTTTTGGTCTCGCCTGTTCTGGCGGCGGATGAGTCGGGAACTGAAAGCAATGCTTTATGGGTGGGGGGATCGAACGAGCAGATTTATCTGATTGAACAAGGGACGACGGAGACTGGGCCGGTATTACGAGTGGGAAGTCAGGGCAAAGAATCGAAAGCGATGGTCTGGCATGAGGTGATCGGTCGGCTCAAGGGTGCGGTGACGATTGAAGATCAGTTATTTTTATCGTTTGAGGATGGAACGCTGATGCGTTTCAACGGGTCGTATGTTTTTCCTCGGATTCCGGCAGGCGGGCAGGTGGAGCAGATGGTGGTCGATGCCCGACGGAATCGACTTTATGTGTTGGCGAGTCATGATGGTTTTTCGGATCCGACGGCCGATCCGAATTCGACCCGGCCGACGACGGTGCCGGCTGATAAGTCGGGGGATGAAGCGGGGCAGGATTCGACGTGGGCGATTTACGAACTTTCAGGGGGGCAATGGAACTATTGCTGTTCGCTGCCGAACGGTTTGGGGATCAACGCCCAGCCGATGCTGGTGGTGGAGAATGAATGTATGGATTTGTTTGTCCGGCCCGATCCGTTTTCGAATCAGCTTTATCACTGGGGATACGGTAAGGATGTATGGGTGGCGGGTCCGAAGATTTCATTGCCGGAAGGGAGTGGCCGGGTCTGGGCGATGTCGATTCGCGGAGTCCAGGCGGTGGTGATTTCCAGAGAGGTCGAAGGTGGGGAGGTGTTGGACCTGTATCACTTCATCGATGATGCGTTGGAAAAGATTGTGACGTTGGGGGTGGATGAAACAACGCCGCTGGTGCTTACGGGAAA
Source organism: Phycisphaerae bacterium (assembly GCA_012514125.1). Lineage (GTDB taxonomy): Bacteria > Planctomycetota > Phycisphaerae > JAAYCJ01 > JAAYCJ01 > JAAZAW01. The sequence goes on from JAAZAW010000131.1 coordinate 12,052, forward strand.
CTATGCGATATCGGAATCTCCGGATCAATCGATGACGATAGCGTATACGACGCCTAAAAAGGGAGTGATTGCGGTATCGCAGTGGTCGGCGTATGGACAGCCGCTTGGCGATACTGAGATGATATCGATTTCGTCCGAGGATTCGACGTATGAGCCGTCGACGTGGGTGTTGATGGCGATATCGGTGGGACTTTTTCTATTGGTGATGACTCGCAAGAGCAGTGGTCCCCAGGAAATCGTTCTGCCGGCAGGAATGGTGTTTGCGCCGTTCTGGCGTCGCGGGGCGGCGTTCGTGATCGATTTCATGCCTGCGGTTTTTCTGAGTATGATTTTCTGGTGGGATTATTTTGCGGCGATGGATCAGTCGGCGAACCTTTTGGAATATCTCCAGGAGGTCCAGCACGATTCCACAATGCTGATGATTAATTTTTTTGTTTACAGTGTGTATGTGGGGTATTCCATCGTGATGGAAGGTCTCTGGGGCAGAACGCTGGGCAAACGGATGATGGGACTGGAGGTTCGACAGTTGACCGATATGAATCAGCGGCCCGGCTGGGCGAATGTGGTTGGACGTAATCTGATCAAAGTAATGGAATTGAACTTTCCACCGTTTCTGCTAGTGCTGTTTTTCACGCGGAATCGTCAGCGGGTGGGCGATATTGTCGCCCGGACGGTGGTGGTGTGTCGGGGAAGTTAGAAGTTAGAAGTTAAGAAGTTAAGAAGTTAAGAAGTTGGAAGTTGGAAGTTGGAAGTTGGATGGGAAAGATAGAGATGGATTCGATCAATCAGGTGTTTGATTTGATACGGCCTGTTTTGGAACGTGCGAGCAAACTGGGGTGTGCGTTTGCGGATATTCGGGCGGTTCGAGGACACGGCGGTTCGATCATGGTTCAGGACGGCAAGGCGGAGAAGATTTTTTATTCGCAAAATTCCGGACTTGCGGTGCGCGTGCTTTTCGAGGGCGCGTGGGGATTTGCAAGCTGTGACGGGATCGGAGCGAAGGGACTTTCGCAATGTCTGGAAGAGGCGATTGCCCTGGCGAAAGGATCGGCGAGGTATGTTTCCGATCCGGCGCTGGTGGCGAGGATCGAACCGATTCGACAGGAATCGATATTACAAGGCAAACTCGATATAGATGCGGTGGACCCGGCAAAAAAGCAGGCGGTTTGTCTGTCGCTTGAACGGGCGGCTGTTTCGGCGGGGGAAGGCAAGATCGTCAATTCGATTGTTGCCTATGGCGACGGGTCGCGTGAGATGTGGATTGCCAATACCGCGGGGACGGAAGTCTTCAGTTCGCTTGGACGAAGCAGGGTGAGTTGTCAGGTGACGGCGGTGGAGGGCGATGTCCGGCAGCAGAATTATCAGGTGGCGGGCCATCAGGGCGGACCGGAGATTTTGCTCGAGATGGATCCGGAGGAGTTTTCGGTCAAGGCCGCGAAGAAGGTGCTGGGTCAGCTTCGGGCGAAAAAGGCGCCGGCGGGGGAGTTTACCGTGATTTTCAGTCCGACGATCAGCGGATTGCTGGCGCACGAAGCGCTGGGGCATAACGCCGAGGCGGATGCGATCTGGACGGGGCAATCGATCTTGCAGGGCAAGATGAATCGGCAGGTGGCAAGCGATCTGGTGACGATCGTTGACGATGCGACGTTGCCGGGCAAGTACGGTTCGGAGCCTTTCGACAGCGAGGGTGTTCCGACACGTCGGCGTGAGATTCTGAAAAATGGTGTGTTGTGCGAAATGCTGCATAATCTTGAAACAGCGGGAAAATTCGGTGTGATGTCCAACGGCTGTGGACGGGCGCAGGATTATACGTGTATGCCGATTGTTCGGATGAGTAATACGTTTTTTCTTCCCGGCGACTCGACGCTCGAGGAGATGATTCGCGGTGTGGATCGCGGGATTTATTTACGCGAGGGTCACGAAGGGTATGTCTTTACGGAACGCGGTGAGTTCATGTGTCATGCGTCTGAAGCGCAGATGATCGAACATGGTGCGCTGGGCGAGCCGCTGCGGGATGTGAGCGTGAGCGGGTTGATTCTTGAAACGTTGATGAATATCGACCGGGTGGGCAATGATTTTGAAATGAAATTTCCGGGAACCTGCGGCAAGGAGGGGCAGGGCGTGGCGACCGATTGCGGCGGGCCTTCGCTTCGGGTTTCACGGATGGTGGTGGGAGGTTCAGGCGAGCGATGAGTTTATCCAAATTTTCGGAAATTGAAACACCGCGGCAATTTTTGCCGATCGTTCAGATGGCGGTGGAGCGGGCCAAACGTCGCGGGGCGCAATTTGCCGATGCGGTGATTTCGCTGGGCAGAGATATTTCGGTGATGGTGGACAAAAGTTCCATCAAGAGTTCACAGTCGGGATGGGAGCGGAGTTTTTCGATTCGTGTTTTTGTCGACGGCGGGATGGGCTTTGCCTCGACGAACGGACTTGAGACGCACGTGGTTGAGACGCTGGTGGATCGGGCGATTGCGCAGGCCCGGATTGCCACACCGGATCCGAATTTTGTTGCACTTCCCTCGCCGGAGGTTGCGCCGTATGTGCCGACGGTATTCGATCCGCAGGTATTGACGCTGGGACCTGAGGATGCGATTCGCTGGGCGAGCGAAAATATCCGCGAAGCGAAGGGTGTTTATCCGGAGGTGATCGTCAGCGGCGATGTGGGGGTTCGCGTATCGAGCCGGGTGATGGCCAGTTCGACGGGTATTATGCTGGACCGTAAATCGACAAGCGTGTACAGCGGATTTTTCTGCATTGTCAAAGAAGATGACGCGGTGGGCAGTTTTGCCGATCACGCGGGTGCAAGATTTTTATGTGATTTTGTTCCGACGGGGCTGGGTCGAAAAGCGACGACGCGGGCGATGGCGTATCGCCATGCGCGTAAAATTCAGACGGGCAAAACCACGCTGGTGCTCGGACCCATGGCGGCGCATGGCCTGTTTGCCGGATTGGTCCATGCAGCCAACGCCGAGTCCATTCAACGCAATCGCAGCATCTTTACGGGAAAAATGGGCGAATCCATTGCCCCTGAGTTGTTGACGATTACCGATAACGGCATTATCGACCAGGGGTTGAATTCGGCAGCTTATGACGGTGAGGGCGCGGTGAAGAAAATTGTTACGGTCATCGATCGCGGACGATTTGTCAACCCATTGCACAACAGCTATAGCGCCTTTAAAGCGGGTGTTGCGAACACAGGCCACGGGACGCGAACTCGCGGAATTTCCCATTCAAATCTGGAGATCGAACTGGGCGATAAGACCGAAGCGCAGTTGATTGCCGAGGTGAAGGACGGCATTTATCTGGAAATCGGCAGCCTCGATCCGGACCTGACGAGCGGTGATATTTCGACCCATCTGGATTTTGCCTTTAAAATTGAAAACGGTGAATTGGCATATCCGGTAACCAATACGATGGTCGGCGGTAATCTTCATGAGGTGTTGATGAATATCGACGCGATCTCCAGCGATTATCGTTACGAGCCTGGAAACAAGATGCCGAGTGTGCGGATTCGCGATGTGCAGGTGTCATCGGCAGGAGAATAACACTATGACGAGTGAACGTTCAATAAAAAACATCGAAGAGACGGCGCTATCGGAATTGATCGAAACGGTCGTCGTTGTGGATACGGAAAGCACGACGATTTTCATCGGCACGCTGGTTCGAGTGGCTCGCGATTGTCTGGTGCTCGAAGACGCCGATGTGCATGACTGCGAGCAGGGTTACAGCGGCAAGGAGCTTTACGTCGTCAACGCCCGAATGCACGGCTTTACACCCAACCGGGAAAAAGTGTATATTCCCATGCACAAGATCATCGCGATTTCCGTACTGGATGATATAATCGTGGAATAATCGCAGGCTTTGGGCTTTAGACTTTAGGCTTTGGGTAAAAAAGGCAGTGGGCCAAACCAGAGTCCAAAGCCCAAAGCCCAAAGCCTATTTTTCTTTGGAGGTCAACAACTATGAGAATATTCATTACCGGCGGGGCCGGATATGTCGGTTCGCATTGTGCCCGATTGCTGCGAGAGAGCGGGCATGAGCTTTGCATTTATGATAATCTTTCCGCGGGCCATCGCGGCGCGGTCGAAGCCAGCGAACTGGTCGTCGGCGATCTGGCGGATGTGAAGAAACTCCACCAGACGATGAGCGATTTCGGCCCCGAAGCGGTGATGCACTTCGCCGCATCGACGGCGGTGGGTGAATCGGTCAAAGAGCCGTTGCTTTACTATCGCAACAATGTGGTCAATACGGTGAACCTGCTGGAGGTCATGAAATCACTGGAGGTTAAAAAACTGGTCTTCAGCTCGACGTGCGCCACCTATGGCGTGCCGCCGAAGATGCCCATCACCGAAGACATGCCGACCCACCCCTTGAGTCCCTACGGCCGGACCAAACTTATCATGGAACAGGTCTACGCCGATTGCTCCCGCGCGTGGGGGCTGGGCTTTGCGGCGCTGCGCTATTTCAACGCCTCGGGCGCCAGTTTCGATGTGACCATCGGCGAAGATCATAAACCCGAAACGCATCTGATTCCCATCGTCCTTCAGGTGGCTCTGGGGCAGCGTGAGCAGGTGGAAATCTTCGGCGACGATTACCCGACGCCCGACGGCACGTGCATTCGCGATTATATCCACGTTGAAGATTTAGCCGACGCCCATCAGCGTGCGTTACTGACGCTGACACCCGGCAAGCAGATTATCGTCAACCTCGGCACCGGCAGCGGCCATAGTGTCAAAGAGGTCATCGACGTGACGGAAAAAGTCACCGGCAAAAAGATCAACGTGAAAATGGGCCCCCGTCGCGAGGGCGACACCCCATCGCTTTACGCCGATCCGACCAATGGTCAAAAGGTCCTGGGCTGGCAAGCCAAAGTCACCAATCTGGAAGACATCATCCAGACCGCCTGGGAATGGCACCGGGAACACCCCAACGGTTTCGCGGAATAGCCATAAATAATATTAATAAACGCCGCTCCCGTTCGTTTGGGCAGTGACTGAAAAAAATAAGGATAAATTTTGTTATAAACGAAGTTTTTTAGAAAGCTCCGTATTCGCTTTAAATCGTTATGATATAACAGAATAAAGTTTACGCAGCTCTCCTGTGGCATTATTATTTATTGCCTTAAATGATAAAACAGGGTCAACTTTCGTAAAATGTCGATCGACAAATTGAAAAAGACGATCGTCAAAACGGAAAAGTCGATCGACAAATCGAAAAAGACGATCGTCAAAATGGAAAAGTCGATCGTCAAATTCGATAAGACGATCGACAAATTGAAAAAGTCGATCGATAAATTGGAAAAGACGATCGACAATTGCAAAATGTCGATCGAAAAAAGCCAAAAATCGATCGATAAACCCCTCGTTTTGGTCGATTTTTTGCCTTTTTTAACCGATTTTGCCCTCCGGCGATTAATAATACTTATCAGCCAACCCTCATCGCTCTGCGGCGATGCGTTTGGTTCAATCGCAAAGGCCATTTGAACTTGAGGCGAGGATGCTGATGACGGAACATCGGCATTGTCTTGGAGTATTGCCGGAAGGGGATATCGATTTTTCCATCCGATGGGCGTGCATCAGAAAGGCGTTTACACAACGCTGGCTTGCGGTAGGCGACAAGAAAGGATCGCGAAGTGAATCGTGAAAGGGACGTATTATACTAATTCCATTTACTTCG
>JAAZAW010000132.1 GCA_012514125.1 Phycisphaerae bacterium
ATCGGCTGTGCCGGCCAAAGCAAAATCGGAAAACTTGTCTCCAAAAGTACCGGTGCAATCTGACCGCTCGCACAATAACTGGTATGAGCCACAACCAGCAGATCGATATTTTCTTTTTCCAATGCTTCAACACTCTGACGAATTTCTCCCTGAGTACAGGACACCGGCCCGCTAACAATCTTCAGCGAACTATCGCTTAATTCTCCGATAACCGTGCGCACGAACGCCTCGATTCGTCCGTTAAGATCGGGAATCAGCCTGCGATAAAGGTCTGCCATCAACGGCACGAGGCCCACGTTGAATTTCATCGGACTATCGGTCATTTTCATTTTTCCTTTCAAGAATAGGCCGCTGCCGGGTCTGATACCAAGCATTGTATTCATCCACCCGGAAAGGCTCGAATCGAAGAATCTGGTCTTCAGATGCATTATAACTCGAAGTCTCACCGCCCATCGCCATTCGCGCATACACCGCCGCACCATACGCGGTCATTTCATGAAACGTCACCGCTTCAACAGGAATATTACAGATTCCCGCGACAATCGCAGGCCAAATTCCACTGCTCGCAGCTCCGCCGGTCATAACGATTTTTTTGGCATCGTGAATTTTATCGAGTTTCTCCAGCAAAAATCGCACCTGTGCACCTGCCGACTCCATATATCGGCGCATCGACAACAGCGGAGATTTCGTCTCTTCCGAAACACTCCCGCTCGAGATATCCATTTCAATCGCGTACCTGGGAACGGGCATCGTCGTCATCTCTGCTTCCATCCCCGCCAGACCTTCATAGCTCACACCCAAACGGTCCAGAAGTCTGTCATATCCCTGCCCCACCGCTCCCATCGTCGCAATATAACCATAATCGTTGCCCACAAGATCACAACCCGGATGGATGGAAAAATGTTTTTCATCATACAGCGGCTGGTCCGATTTCCCATTGAGCACCCACGCCGTTCCGGTCCCCAGCATGAATTCGCCCACAGCATCGACCCCGGCAGCCCGCATGGCGGCGTACTGATCGTGCGAACTGGTAATCAACGAAACATCCACCCCTCGAACCTTGACCTCCGCAAATACTTGCAACGAATCCAACACCTGCGGCATCCAGTCAAGCTCGCATCCACACCAGCCAAGAATTTCCCGATCCCATTTTCGCGTGTGAATATCGAACATTCCGGTCATCTGCGCATGGGTAATATCCGTTACCGGCCGGCCCGTCAAACGTGAAACAATAAAATCCGGCACCGTCGTCACCGCCGACACATGTTTTTTTTCATCGTCACACGCCGCCAGCCAATCCTTGAGTTTACACACCGGCATCCAGCCCTTCGGCTCCCAACCGGTTTTTTTGTAAAATCGATCCATACCGAACGTTCGTTCCAAGTCCGCCACTGTCTCTTTTCTCGAACTTCCCGTCCACAAATATGCCGGCGAAATAGGCTCGAATTGCCTGTCCAGAATCACAAAACTGCCACCCTGCGCAGCAATGCTCAAGGCGACTTTTTCATTCTTGATCAAACCCGCGTTTTGAAAATGTTCAATAATCCGGTAAAAATGCTCCAGCCAAATCGAGGCTGAAAGCCGACAAGAATCTTCCTGCGGACCGATCGGCAACGATACCGTCCCGCCAAGCCTCATCGACTCGTCAAGCAGCACCGCCTTAGTATTGGTTGTCCCAAAATCCAGCCCGCAATAAAGCATATCTCACCGTGTTACAATCTAACATGATATAACAGATTATAACATGATCGGAATAAAATGCAATTGCTTTGAAATGTTTTTCTGACAAACTCAAAAACCGTCGAGGTTCCAGGCAAGCTCACGAAAAACTTCACGAGGAATGGTGACGGTTTTCCACCGCGGCGAACGCGGCTTGATGTAATCGCGGTAATCATCGAGATAAATGGCAAAAAATCGATAATAGCGATCACGAAATTTGAATGGTTCAAAAAGATTCACCCTGCCGAGGTCTTCAAGAAAAAACGCAAAAACGAAAACCGCCGCGAACGATTTACCAAAGACGCTCTGCCAGGTGGTCAGGGCGTCGATATCGTCCTGGGTAACCCAGGGATCATAGCTCCAGTCCGTTTTCGCGGGATGGGCCTTTCGGCCTTTGATATCGACAAGCAGATTCCGACGCTCGGGCATATAAACGATGAAATCGAAACTTTTAAGATTCACATCCGCAAAAGCGGCGCGATGGACCTCGTTCACCGCCACATAAGGCAATGCCCGCTGACGCAGCAGATGCTCGAACGCCGACTCGTAATGATTGTCGCGTTTCATACATTCTCCGCACGATCAAAATTTACAGCGACAGCTGTTCGGGACTTTTCAGAAATTCCTCTACATTCAACTGTCGCTGCTCGCCGCTTTGAAGATTTTTAACGCTGATGAGATTTTGAGTTCGCGTCTCATCACCCACGATAATCGCAAATTTCGCCAGTCGACCGGTGGCGTATTTAAACTGTTTGCCCATGGCCTGACGCTTTGGGGCATAATCGGCGGCAAAGCCCTTGCCTCGCAGACACCCGACAATTTTCAGGACCATGCCAAAAAGCGATGGGTCCGCGTCGATAACAAAAAATTCAGGCGGTTGGTGCGAGGGAATCATCGGTGCCTTGCCCAGTTCGTCGAGCAGATCCATCAACACCACATCTCCCATACCAAAACCCACCGCGGGCATCGACGGGCCTCCGAACATGCTGATAAGATTATCGTATCGCCCGCCGCCGGCAATAGCACGCATCTTGGCAGAGCGGTCAAAAATTTCAAAAACGATACCGGTATAATAAGCAAGGCCGCGAACGACGGCGGGCTTGTAAACAAAATACTCGCCCACCCCGAAATCATCGAGGTATTGTTTGAGTTCACGCATCTTCGCCAATTCCGCCCGGCTTTGCTCCGAACGCGAAAGCGACTCGAGCGATGAAAGGTCCGGCACACGCAGGATGTTTTTCACCGCGGTGAGTTCTGTGTCGCAAACCCCCTGCTCACAGGCATACTTGTCGAACTCGGCTTCAGAGAGTTTTTCATATTTATCCATAATCGCAAACATCTGACCGTGACGTTCGGCGTCGATCCCCGCATCGATAAGTAAGGTACTGACAATAAATCGGCTGTTGACGCGAAGCTCGATCAGAACGGGTCCCAGCCCCACCTGCCGAAGAAAATCCAACGCCACAAAAATACATTCAGCGTCGGCAAGGACTTCGTCGGAACCAACAATATCGATATTCCACTGGAAAAATTCCCGCAATCGCCCTTTCTGCGGACGCTCAGCCCGACAGGATCGAGGAATCGAAAACCACTTGATCGGGCGAGGCAGCGCATTGGCTTTGACTGCGATCATCCGCGCCAGCGTCGGTGTCAGCTCGGGCCGAAGCGCCAGATCCCGTCCACCGCGATCTTCAAAACTAAAAAGCTGAGAAACTATCTCGTCGCCCGATTTAATCGTGTACAAATCCAGATGCTCGAAACTCGGTCCGTCATATTCCTCGAAACCATGACGCAGACTTGTTTGTCGCCACAATTGAAAAAGCCATTGCAGCCGAGCCATTTGTTCGGGATAAAAATCTCGCGTACCACGCGGAGCCTGCAAAATTGATTTCGTCTTTTTTGTCTGATTTTCACTCATGATATTGTCCATTCCAAAAACCGGGACGGTGTGGCACCATCCTACTCAAGGCGTCGAAATCCATTGTTCACAAACAATCGGATTTCCCGTACCGGGGTCGGGCACGGAAAAAACAATTCGCGTTCGACTCATCCAGCAAATTTGATCGTAAAGCGGCTCATAAAAAATAGTATACCACCCTCGGGCGTCGCGGCCCAGGGCGGTAAATCCATAGTACCCCGGACGGCCCAGCCCCACTTTCCTGACTTCACCGTTCGGACCAAAAATTTCCAACTGCCCACCTGACCAATCCGGCTCCTGACCATTGCTGGTCTTAAGCTCCACAGTAACCCGGCTTTGATAACAATCAAGCCGACTTACCCCTCGACCAACCAACTCATCGGGCAGATCATCCCGACCGCGATTGATCACCTGATCCCCTTCCCGATAATAGTCCGGTCGGCCTGCCGATCGATAAGCTCGCGCTTCAATCATATAGGTCCTGCCCCGACAACTTAAATCTATCGTCCACGAAAAACCATATTCGCCGGGGCCAACTTTCGTAAGCAATTCCTCCCGACCGTCAAAATTCAACACGACATAATCGGCGACATCCGGCGAAACCGTTACGCGAAAATCCACTTTCTGCCCGATATGAGCATAATGCGGACTTTGCACAGTATAAAGCCTGGGATTATCGGAATCCGAATTCGTCCAGACCCTCACCTGACTGACACTGCAACCGGTCAAACACACCGCTATCAAGCCTGATATCACAAATTCAATCTTCGCGGTCATGCTTTAAGCGTTCCTTTTTTCTGCCGGGCTTTTCGTTTGTTCAAATACTCTTTGGCATAGGCTTCGATCTGTTCGATGGTGTCGAATTTCAGATCGTATGGGTCTTCGGTGCTCGTGCCTTCGCAAGTTTCGGTCTTATACTTGCGGCAGATCGCCGGCCGGGTCTCGTAAATTTCACAACGATAATTTTTACTTAAAAATCGACACGGCGTGGTAAAACAGATATACCAGTCATTATCTTCGACGAAAACACAGACGTTTTTATGGGCCAGGTACCATCGCAAATCATCGAAATCGCCCGCGGCGGTCGGTTTATCGATCGGCACAGCCACATGCCCACAACACTGAGCTTTACACTTGAAACAAGGATTTTCTTTCTCAGACACCGTCGCTTTTTTTCGTTTTGTCGTCATTTCATTCATAATCTTTATAATAAATCAAATAAGTGAATGTCCTATTATAGCCTGCCCGAATCGAAATTAAACTAATTTCGCAACTGGCTGCTGACGATAGTAACTCCTGTAAGGATCAGGACGATCCCAACCCATTGAAACGGGGTCAGCCGTTCCTGTAAACCGGAAAAAGCGGCGACAACCACAATAATACCAAACCCGCAACCGGTCATAATCGGATAAGCCAGCGAAACTTTGAACTTCTCCAGGGCAAAGGCATATAATGGAACATTAAGGGCAAAGAAAACCAGACCCAACAGGATATAAGGCGTGGCCAGCATGGACTTGGCGGCATGGAACACCCCCTCGGCGGCAACCGAACCGGTCTGACTCTTAAGCGAGTGCATTCCGAATTTAAGCAGCAGGTTGGCCAGGGCGTTCAAAACCACCGCGGAAACCAGAGCGAACAGATGCCACATTTTTGCCTCCAAATCCTTAAAAAAACATAAGTGGGCTTGAGTCTTCCATGCCTTTACAGTTATAATAACAAAGATTATTTCTTAAAAGAGTAATCCTCTTGTAGATGAAGGTATTTTAACGTGAGCAATTTAATTTTAGCCGACGGTAAGGAAATCCAGATTTCCAGCGGACAAAAAATATACGACGCAATCAAGGAACCGATGGGCGAAACGGTGAAAAATACGGTGGCGGTTCGAATGGGCGACAAACTCGTCGATCTGGGCGCCAACGTCCAACCCGATACCACGCTCGTGCCCGTCTTCAACGACGATCAGGACGTCGCAGCCCTGGAAATTCTGCGCCACAGTTGCTCCCACCTGCTGGCCCAGGCCGTCCGACAAATCTATGGTGAAAAAGTCCAATACACCATCGGCCCGGCGTTAGTGAACGACTTTAAGTATGGCTTTTACTACGATTTCGATCTGCCCGAGCCGATCCGACTCGAAGATCTGCCCAAGATCGAAAAACTCATGAGCAAACTGGCCAAAGAACGACAATTCTTCCAGCGGTCGGAGGTTTCCTACGATCAGGCCCGTGAAACGTTCCGTCAACTGGGCCAA
>JAAZAW010000133.1 GCA_012514125.1 Phycisphaerae bacterium
ACCGGACACCCCAAAAAGCGAAAAAGTCGATCGACAAATTGAATAAGTCGATCGACAAAATGGAAAAGTCGATCGACAAAATGGAAAAGTCGATCGACAAATCGGGAAAGACGATCGACTTTTTCGAAAAGACGATCGACAAAATGGAAAAGACGATCGACATTTTCGAAAGTACGATCGACTTTTGAGGGTTTTTGATCGATTTTTTGCCTTTGTCGGTCGTTTTTGGGGCATATTCGAGCGGTTTACCTTATCACAGAAAACCCAAATTTCGCAAATCTTAATAAATATTAAAATTAAACATGGCTTTCATGCGATTGCCCTGGGGTTGACTCACGAAAGAATTGAAAATCAATCTTTTATCGGTTACACTGGATTTACTTTCGGGAGTTTTACAGGTCCGGATGGGGGCCAATGTGACTGAAGAAAAAGAGCTGATTATTTTTTTGTTTTCGACCGGGGTGTTGTTTTTCGTTCTGGTTCAGCGTTCGCAATTGCGGCGATTGCCGGCGGGGACGATACTTCTGACGGGGTTTTATTTTTTTTGGGCCGGCTGGGGCTTTACAGTCATTGAAGATCTATTTTGGGGAACCTTTTTCAATTATTTGGAACATTTTTGCTACATGGTTGGCTCGCTTTTGATTGCGGCGTGGAGCTGGGCTGTCTTCGGCAGACGGGGGCGATCATCATGAGCCTGATTTGTGTGATGACGTCTATTTGTGATGTTGCATTGATTGCCGCCCTTGTTTTTATGGTGCGGGGGGGGAATCGGAGCTTTCGACGTGATACAAAAATTGTCCTCCTGGGGCTGGTGACGGTTCTCTTTCTGCCGTCATTTTTCGATTCTTTTGAATGGTGCTGGGGTGTTTATAGATTTATTGGTTTTGAAGATATGGTCACGATTCTTGGGCCTGTGTTATGGCTATCTTTTTTTTATAGTTTTTTGCAGGAAATATCCGCGAAAGAGTTGCAGGCTGAAGAAGCACTTTCCAGGAAGGTGCTCGATGCGCTACCGGTAGGGGTCTGGATTATTGATCAGGATGAGCGGGTTGTCCGCGGGAATCCTGCCAGTGAACGGATTGTTGGGGAAAGGGTTCAGGATGTCACGGGAACGAATATTCAAAGCAAGTGGCGGCGACGGAGTACAGGCGAAGTGATCGAGCCGGGGGATTGGCAGGCGGCCAGAGCGGTTCAGGAAGGAAAAATTTCCATTGATGAGGAAATCGAAATTGAGCGGGTGGATGGAAGGCACAAAATTTTGCTTAGTTCGGCTGTTCCTATCCGGGATGCGGGGGGGCGAATTTCGGGGGCGATCAATGTTTTTCAGGATATTACGGAAATTCGGCAGACCCAGTTACTCCAGACACAATTGTTTGAGTTGTCGATCGATATGTTAAGTGTGGGGGGGTTCGACGGTTATTTCAAGCAACTCAATCCTGCATGGAGCAAGACCCTGGGGTGGTCAAACGACGAGTTGATGAGCAAGCCCTGGATCGAGTTTATTCATCCGGACGACCGCGACCGGACTTATGAAGCGAGCCAACGGCTTATTAAGGGCGAAGGGTTATTGAGTTTTGAGAACCGATATCAATGCAAGGACGGTTCTTATCGATGGCTTTCATGTAATTCGGCTCCTTGGGTTGAAGACAAACTGATTTTTGTGGTGGCCAGGGATATTACCGATCGCAAACAGATAGAAAAAACGATGGAAGAACGACTCATCGCTCTGACACAACCGCTGGGGGATGTTTCCACTTTAAGATTTGAGGATTTGTTTAGTCTTGAGACGATCCAGGCGATTCAGGATGCTTTCGCCGATGCGACGGGGGTCGCATCGATCATTACGGATACGGAAGGACGGCCGATTACTCGCCCCAGCAATTTTACGACACTATGCGGTGAAATCATTCGGAAAACAGAAAAAGGGTATTGCAATTGTGTGTGTTCCGATGCCGCGATTGGACGGATCAATCCTCACGGGCCGACGATGCAGCCTTGTTTGAGCGCGGGACTTTTGAATGGAGGAACCGGCATCAGTGTGGGTGATCGCCATATTGCCAATTGGCTTATCGGTCAGGTTCTGGATGAAGATATGGACACTTCAAAAATACGACATTACGCCGAAGAAATCGGTGTTGAGCAGGAGCGATTTGATCAGGCCCTTTCTCAGGTACCGCGAATGTCGAAACGTCAATTTGAAAAAATTTGCCGGGCGCTTTATTTGATCGCTCAGCAATTATCGCGTTTGGCGATTCAGAATGTGCAGCAGGCACGGGATATTACCCGGCGAAAGAAGGCGGAGGAAGAGGTGCGCGAGCTTAATGCCGAGCTTGAAAAACATGTTCAAAATCGTACCGCCGATCTGGAAGCCATTAACAAGGAACTTGAGGCTTTTTCTTATTCGGTTTCGCATGATCTGCGTGCGCCGCTTCGGGCTATTGTCGGTTTCAGCCAGGTCCTGGCCGAGGATTATGAAAACAAACTCGATGACCAGGGAAAGGATATCCTCCGCCGGGTAATCAACGCCGGTAAAGGGATGGAGGAACTCATCGAAGGCCTATTGACTATGGCACGATTGACGCGAAAGGAACTTAATTGGAGCCAGGTGGACCTGAGTATGCTGGCCGGGACCATCGTTCAGGAATTTCAACAGCGCGAACCGAATCGTCATGTTGAAGTGATGATCGAACCGAATCTGATTGCTTACGGTGATAGGGCACTTTTGCGGCCCGTCCTGGAAAATCTCATCGGCAATGCCTGGAAGTTCACCGCCGGTAAAGACCCGGCTAAAATAGAATTTGGATCGACACAAATCGAAGGACAGAAAGTATTTTATGTTCGCGATAACGGGGCGGGTTTTGACATGGCGTATGTCGATAAACTGTTCAAAGCCTTTTCCCGACTGCATCGACAAGAAGAATTCGCGGGAACGGGCATTGGTTTGGCGACGGTCCAACGTATTATCCATCGTCACGGCGGCAGAGTTTGGGCCCAAGGTGAAGTGGAGAAAGGGGCGACGTTTTATTTTTATCTCAAAACTCCCTGACAGGGAATAACCCCCGATTTTTGAACCGGTCGTCCGGATTTCGCAGATAAATTGTATCCGGCGATCTATCCTTCGACCAGGCCAGAGATTATTGTGAGGGTGATAGAGTTTTACCGCGGATACTTTGCTAAGGCTATTTCTTGAAAACGGCTTGTCAGAGTGAAATTTTTGAGCGATAATAAAACGAGGTTGTCTGTGAAAACAAGAGCAAGGCTTGGGAGATATAATGGACAGTATGGAGACAAAGCAGCAAAATGCTGTTGTACCCAATCACCTGGTACAGTGGTTTGACGAGCATCCGCCGGTGTTGAATGAAAAACAGCGGGAGGCTTTGACCGATGAAACGTCGAAGACCGAACTGGATTTTTATCGCCTGTCGCTTCGACGATTCGATCCGCGGACGCATGGACTGCCCTGGGCGATGCAAGCCCAGTGTCCAAAATGTTCCGAGATCGTTCCGGCGGAATTTCAGAAGATCAACGACCAGGTTGTTCTGGTTTTCGATTGCCCGAAAGATGGACGCATCAAACAGGTTCATTACGACAATATTTTTATACCCGATCCGCAGGGCCTGAAAACCTATGGCGGTAAATCGATCGAACCCATTCTGCCGATGCTGCCGCGAACGGTCGAAACGCTGTGTCCCGAATGTTCGGCGGTGATTCTTGGCCGCTATTATGTGCATAATTCAAGCGTCTGGATCGAAAAGACCTGCCCGGATCACGGCTATTTTCGTGACTGTATTAATCGCGACGTCGAGCATTATTCAAAAATGGCATGGATGGGATATGACGAGCCTCGCGGGGTGATGAAACCTCATGTAAAAAACGCCAAACGATGTCCCAGTGATTGCGGTCTGTGTGATCAGCATCAATCCCCGTCGATTCTTGCGAATATCGACCTGACCAATCGTTGCAATCTGAATTGCCCCGTATGCTTTGCCAATGCAAACGTTGCGGGATACGTCTACGAACCGACGTTCGACGAAATCGTGGTGATGCTCCAGCGTCTTCGAGATTATCGGCCGATTCCATGCACCTGTGTTCAATTCAGCGGGGGAGAGCCGACGATTCATCCGGATTTTTTCAAGATCGTCGCCAAGGCCAGAGATATGGGCTTTTCGCAGATTCAAATTGCGACCAACGGCATTAAGATGGCCGATGAAGAGTTTGCCCGCCAGGCTTCCGAGGCAGGGTTGCATACGCTTTATTTGCAGTTCGACGGCGTGGAAGACGATGTTTATATGAAAACTCGCGGCAAGCCTCTGATGAAATACAAAATGGCAACCATTGAAAATTGCCGCAAGTTTGGCATGAAAGTCTGTCTCGTGCCTACGATTATTCGCGGCGAAAACGACGATCAAGTGGGTAAAATTCTGCATTTCGCCGTTGATAACATCGATACGGTCAGTGGAATTTCCTATCAGCCGGTGTCGTTCACCGGACGCATCGATATGCACGAACTTGACCAGAAACGTTATACGGTAGGGGACCTGGCTCACGATCTTGCCAAGGCCTGCGGCGCCGATCCGATCCGTGACTTTTTTCCATTAAATTTCACCGTGCCGTTCAGTGAAATTATCAGCGTGATCTGCGGAGCGCCGAAGATTCAAACACCGTGTCATCCGGACTGTGCCAACGGCACTTATTTTTGGGTCAGTCCCGATAAAAAACTTTATCCGTTCCCGTTGGTTTTTGATATCGAACCGCTTTTCGGTGAGTTGCATCGCCTGGCGAAAAAAATCGAAACCCGTGGACAAAAGGCGGGTCTTTTTGACAAATTAAAAATCGCCTGGCTTTTCTACAAACATTTTCGACCCGATCGAGCACCCAAAGATTTGACTTTTTATCGCATGGTTCGTTCGCTCCAGGGGATGATCAACAAAAACGTCGGCAGGGGCAGCAATGCGAAAACATACAAAACCCTGCTTGCCGCGGGTATGCACTTCCAGGACCGTTACAACTTCGACGTCCAGCGGATCAAGCGTTGCGTGATTCATTATAGTACCCCTGAAGGGATCTTCCCATTTTGTACCTATAATTGTGGACCAAGCTTCAGGCCTTTTGTCGAAAAAATGCACGCCCGAAAATCGAACCTTGAAGTAAAAAATGCTCCCCCCGATGTGCAGAATACCAACCTTGCTCAAATGATGGAAACAACTCCCAATGACTGAAATGAAGAACGATAATTTTCCCGTAAATTCATATCAATACGCCGAACAAATGCGAAAGTCCTTCGATCCGGATCGTTGTGAAGGCAACTTCCAGCGGGATATCCATCTGGACTATCATCATCCGCTGGAAGATTATCTCAAGAAAAAATGGGTGCTGAAAACGCTCGATTGGCTGGTGAAACCTCGTAGAGAGAAAAAACAAACCCGGCTCGAAGAAATTTTTCACAGCTATCGAAATCCGACCGCCCCGATCGGTTGGCGAATTCAATATGCGCCGTTTCATCTTTTCATCGATAAAATGAAA
This sequence comes from Phycisphaerae bacterium, assembly GCA_012514125.1. GTDB lineage: Bacteria > Planctomycetota > Phycisphaerae > JAAYCJ01 > JAAYCJ01 > JAAZAW01. The sequence continues at coordinate 5,524 of JAAZAW010000133.1, forward strand.
GGCGATGTGACGGCGGATGAATTCAAACGCCGCGTCGCCGAGCATGGTCCGGTGGTTCGCGGCATGGTGCTGGCGGCTCGCAGTGTTCTCAAATTTGGCTTGCGAACTCCGCAGCGATTTGCCTACCCGCTTTTTGCCGTCTGGAATTTTACCAATCGCTGCAATCTTAAATGTAATCACTGCTATCAATCGGCGGGCAAAGGCCTTGAAGACGAATTGAACCTGAGCCAGAAGCTTCAAATCATTGATCAAATGGGCGAAACATATCTGCCAATGATTGCCTTTGCGGGCGGCGAACCGACGATTAGCCCGGACCTCATGCCTGTGCTTCGTCGTTGCCGGCAGTGGAACATCCACACATCGCTGGCAACCAACGGTACGCTCTTTACACCGAAACTTGCCGAACAACTTGCCGAGACGGGGTTGTATTATTGCGAAGTAAGCCTCGATTCGGTTGATCCGGAACGTCACGATCGGTTCCGAGGAATTCCCGGTGCCTGGCAGCGAACGGTTGACGGGATGAAGGTTATCACAAGCACCCCAGGCTTGCGGCTTGGTGTCGCGATGTGTGTTCATCATGACAATTACGATGAAGTCGAACGCATGATCGAATTTGCGCAG
>JAAZAW010000134.1 GCA_012514125.1 Phycisphaerae bacterium
CCGTAATTGGCGGCCAGGATACCCAAATCGCCAACATTGACCATGCCGTCCTCATTGGCATCGCCTGGAATTTTATTCGCATTGAGTGCGGCGACGTTACAGGCAAGGCGCATACCCATATCGAAATTTGCGATATTCACACCCGGGGATGCAACGGAACCGCTGGTGATATAATTGGTGAAATAATTCATATTGGAATACAAATAAGTATTGGAATAGTAACTGCCCCCGTGGTACATCGGACCATATTGTCCGGTGGCACCGGCAATGAACTCTTCGGTCCATTCCCATAAATTACCAAGCATATCATAACAACCATAGAAACTGGTCGTATTGGTGAACATCCCCACTTTCGACAGATTATAAGGATCTCCGATTACCGTGATATTATTCTCTCTCCAATTACCGCTGTTCGTTCCGGTAAAGTCACCGGCAGTTGGAATGGTGTCGTTCGAGGTAGGATAATTGGAGTAGGTCTGCGTATCAGCGTTATAATAGGCGGCTTTATAGTACTCATTCACATCGGGAATCCAATACGCAGCCGTATGACCAACCTTAAATGCTTTATGGGGCGTGGCGGTCGTTCCGCTGAAAGTATAGACACCCGATTCAGTATTTCCCGTGGTCAGCCAGTTGCAATATCGGGCTGCTCTGGCCCAGGTAATATACCCAATCGGCCGATTTTTCCAGCCATAATTCACCGTATAGACATAAGTTCCGTCAAGTTGTTGAGTTCGGTCAATTTGCGGTGAATCGCCCGAACCATTTGGACCGGTGGAAACATAAAGATCATGAGGGTCGCCATTGGCAGCCACCGCATTGAGAAATTCGGCGTACTGGGCGCAGGTGATTTCATACTTGCTGATGTAATACGGATAATTGACCGCACCATAAGTCCCCCTGGCATAGCCATAGGGTGTATAGGCATCGACGGCGTTGCCGGGATTATCGACTTTCACAAATTCCAGATCGATCGTTGCGTCAGGATCAACAGGGTCCGTATAGCCCTCTTCACCACTGGTTGCACCCAAAGGCCAAGCGAAAACCGCCATGTTTGCTCCGACCGAACGCGCTGTTTCGGAGGGAACATTGGCCACATAAGGCGAAGTACCTTCATTGATGATTAGCTGAGTCGATCCGCCGCCGTCAAGGTTAATTGCATCGGCAACGCCGTATTCAATCATCAAATTGGCAAGTTCGGAAAGATTCACCCCCAGACTGATGTTACTGTTGCGTCCATCAACCGTCATAACAATCAATTTGCTCCCATCGACGGAAATTCCTGCAGCCGTCCGCGGGTGAAGCTCGGTCGAAAGACTGTCGGTCAACGTGGAGGCGGTATTCGTGCCCCCAGACACAATGACAGCGGAACCTGCTATGGCATTGAACAATGAGTGCCCCAATGTGCTGTCCGTAATAATCGAAGCCACGTTCTCGTTACTGATATTTAGCGCGGGCCAAGTGTTGGCGAACGACGAAACCATCTTTCCGTTAGAACAGACCAATCCATAAATAATTGCATAGGAATCACTCGTCAGTTCATAGAAATTGGCATTGAAAGCGATTTGTGCCCCGACTTCTTCCAGAAACGCCTGTGGAGTCTGCCGATTCGTTTCCCCGGGCACATAATCTCCGTTGCTGGGCGTAGTGAAAAAGCGAATCCCCGGCTCATCCAGGCTGATTTCAATCACATTGATGTTCAACAGACGAGGAGAGGTTCGCGTATCGTGCGTTTGAACCACTCCATTGAAAAGCTCGGTAATGGTTGTATCCGCACCAACAAACCCAGCCAAAAATAACAGAATCACCAACCCCCTCAACAGCACTTTTTTCTTCATTACGTTTCTCCTTTAATAACGACTGGACGGCACCCACATAAATCTTCTTTATTTTTCATCGCGTCGTTTCTCGCTTTGAAGACAATTTTAATATAGAATTATAATAAATTATTGTCAAGCTAAAAATGTAATGACATATACGAATACTTTCCTAAAGGACATGACATTTGTTGCCGACAAGAACATCATTGTTATCAATATATTCGGGCTGTTTATGAATTTTCCACTTACCAGGAAAGATCACACGCAATCGAATATCGTATTGACGAGAATCGAATGTGTCTTGCATCATGATCGTAGCGGTTGTATTATGCCGATAAAAGTAACCATTTGGTTTATTTTAACCGAAAAGGACCCAATGAAATGACGAGCATGAGTAAAATTTCAACGATCCACGATGAAAAGGCGCTCAACGAACAGCTCGTCATTCCTCACCCCCGCCTGGTTGACCTGTTCAAAACACTTGATGGAGATATCATGGTCATCGGCGTGGCCGGAAAAATGGGACCGACGCTTGCCGCTTTGGCGGTACGTGCTTCGGATCAAGCCGGTGTTAATAAAAAAATCTACGGCGTCGCCCGTTTCAGTGATCCCGCAAGCCGGGACTGGCTCGAATCGCATCACGTCACCACAATCACCTGCGACCTTCTCCAAGCGGACCAGGTAGCCGCGTTGCCCAAAATCAAAAACATCATCTACATGGCCGGTCGAAAATTCAGCACCGCTGGTTCTGAAGAACTGACATGGGCGATGAATACTCTGGCGCCGACATGGGTCGCGGAACATTTTAAAGAAAGCCGCATTGTGGTCTTTTCCACCGGCTGTGTGTACAAACTGGTTGATATCGCACAAGGCGGCAGTCTCGAAAGCGATCCACCAGAACCGATCGGTGAATATGCGCAGTCCTGTTTGGGCCGTGAACGTATTTTCGCTTACCACTGCACGAAAAATAATACCCCCATGTTATTGTATCGCCTGAACTACGCGAACGATCTGCGATACGGGGTCCTCTACGATATCGCCGAAAAGGTGTGGAATGATCAGCCGATCAACCTGACGGTTCCCTTCTTCAACGTCATCTGGCAAGGAGATGCCAACAATTATGCTTTACTGGCCCTCTCTGCTTGCACCGTGCCGGCAACCATCATGAATATCACGGGTCCGGAAACGGTCTCGACACGTTATGTCGCCCAGACATTTGGTCGCCTTTTTGGCAAAAAGGTTCGATTTGAAGGTGACGAAGGACGACGATGCTATCTTAGTAATGCGGCACTGTGCCATCGTACCTTCGGCTATCCGCACATGCCGCTTGAAAAAATGTTACAACTTCAGGCAGCTTGGCTGCAATCCGGCGGTTGCGGCCTGGGCAAACCCACCCACTTCGAAGTGACTGACGGAAAGTATTAATCCATGCAGCAATGTGTTCTCAAAACGGCTATTCGGAATTTCGCGGAATACGGCTACAACAACACCATGATCGTTCAAATCGCCGCGAATATTTCCGCCAATAAACAATACATTTATCAGCTTTTCAGGAATAAAAAAATGAGGTTCGTTTGATCGATATGATGATCAACAGCACCGGCAATCTCGATCTATTCAGACCAACAAAGGAAACTTATAATGTTGCATTATACAGAATTACCCGCCGAAGTACTCAATCTGTTGCGTCGTGGCGTCGTGATCCCCGCCATGCCGCTTGCTCTCGACAACAAACGTCAATTTCTTCCAATCAATCAACGCGCTCTGGTACGCTATTATCTTGATGCAGGAGCCAGAGGCATTGCGGTTGGAGTCCACTCCACCCAGTTTGAAATTCGCAATCCTTAAATTGCACTGTTTGAACCGGTTTTATCTTTCGTCTCAAAAGAAATCGACGCCTGGAGCAAAATTCATCATCAATCGGTGATAAAAATCGCCGGTATATGCGGCCAAACCCAACAGACAATCAACGAAGCGAATTTTGCCGTTCGCCAAGGCTACCACGCAGGTCTTCTGAGTCTTTCAGCATGGAACGGTGCCGGCGTTACGGAAATGATTGCGCACTGCCGTACAATCGCCCAAATCATACCCATCATTGGTTTTTATCTCCAACCGGCAGCAGGTGGAAGATTGCTGTCCCGCGAATTCTGGCGCGAATTCGCGAAAATCGACAACGTCATCGCAGTCAAAATAGCACCATTCAACCGTTACCAGACCCTCGACGTCATCCGCGGTGTGGTTGAAAGCGGTCGAAGTGACGAAATTACCCTTTACACCGGAAACGACGACAACATCGTGATTGATTTACTCACCGCATATCCGATTACGACATCCGACGGAGTAAAAGTCGTCAGAATCAAAGGCGGCTTGCTCGGCCATTGGAGTGTCTGGACCCAAAAAGCGGTTCAATTGCTTGAACAACTTCATCAACTCAGCAGCTGTGATAAAATCCCCGCAGAGATGTTGGCACTCAACACAAAAATCACGGACTCGAACGCCGCCTTTTTCGATGCCGCCAACAATTTTGACGGATGCATCCCAGGAATTCATGAAGTACTGCGACGACAAAAACTCTTACCCGGCACATGGTGTCTGAATCCCGATGAAACGCTCTCACCAGGCCAAAGTGAAGAGATTGATCGCGTATATGCCGCCTATCCTGAACTCAATGACGATGAATTTGTCGCAGCCAATCGGGATCGCTGGTTTGCAGATTGATCGCAGAAAATAATTCCACCGAAAAACATCGGTTCCAACCATGGCACAAACCAGCCACTGGACAATTTTTTAACCTACTCAACCTTATTTCTCAATTGTCCGATTCCTTCAATCTCGACAACCACTTCATCTCCGGCTTTGAGATATTTCGGCGGCTTATGCGAAAATCCAACTCCCGACGGCATACCCGTCATGATTACCGTCCCCGGCAGCAATGTCATCTGCTTACTTAAAAAACTCACCAGTTCCGGCACATTAAAAATCAACTGTGACGTCCGTGAATTCTGAACCACTTCACCATTCAAAAAAGTCTTCACCGACAGATCGGACGGATCGATCGCATCGCGCGTCACAATCCATGGCCCAAGCGGACAAAACGTATCAAAACTCTTGGCCCGCGCCCATTGCTTATCGATCCTGAACTGGCAATCCCGTGCCGAAACATCATTCCCGCAGGTATACCCGAAAATATAATCGTTCACCTGCCCGACTTCGACGTCCTTAGCTTTTTTCCCGATAACAACCGTCAATTCCGCCTCGTAATCCACCTCATCCGGCGCATGCTTGGGCCGAACAATGGCATCGCCGTGTCCGACAACCGAAGTGTTGGCCTTAAAAAACACCAATGGTAACTCCGGTATCGCCATCCCCGACTCTGCCGCATGATCCCGATAATTCAGCCCGATCGCAATCACATTCGGCGGATCCACCGGCGGCAAAAACCGCTTTACCTTCACACAGCGTCCCGTCCGCGTAAACGATCCAAACACTTCCCCAAAAATCACCTCCGCCTCACAGCCGCACTCGGAAACAATCCCATAACAAACCTGACCATCCTGATCCAGAAAACGACCAATCTTCACAGCGTAGCCTCCATAAAATATTCGTTCAGCGGTTCAATCTCTTCTCTCTTTTGATATAGCAATGTCGTGGCATTAAAAAATATCACTATATCGGTCACTGAGCCTGCCAAAGCGACATGGCGTAAGTACATAAAAGCCTTTCAGCTTTCCCCTGGATCCAAACCTACAACACGATTAAATCAAACGCGTATGACATCTGACGCATAACAGAACAAACAGGCATTTTAGATCTTTCATAACAGTGTGGAATTAAGGGGCTTAAAAAACGCGTCCCAGAGGATTCGAACCTCTAACCTTCGGTTCCGTAGACCGATGCTCTATCCAATTGAGCCAGGGACGCAATCAACCTTTTATCTTGGTTCTCGGTATTATATGTTGACCCATACCCTGTTTCAAGAAAATTGAAACTTTCTGAAAAATTTATTATCGCCGGCTTATCGCATCTCGACCGCATCACAAAGATCGACCGACGAAAGTCGAACACCACCAAAAGATCAGTATTTCTTTTGTTTTATCTTGTCGATATTGATTTTCAACCTTATTTAAGCGGGTCTCTTTCACCCACAAACCACCTCAAAAAATAAACGAAGATAAAATCATGCCGATCTTAACTTGATAAATACCACCGGTGTGGATATCTTTGTCTAATTGTCTTTTTTTGAGGAAAACCCATAATGGCTGCTATGCAACGAGAAACATCCGCCGAGGTAACAAAACTCCAGAAACTTGCGCGGTTAAGAAAATTTGATGAACTGGAAAAAATCTTTTGTGCCGCAATTGAAAACGGCAATTTTACGGTAGCCGACAGTGTCGCGGTCCTGGACGTTATTGAAGAACAACAGGACCCCCAACGCACCGAGCTGATGGTGCTCTTTCTGATTGAAACCACCTCTCAGCGACGTGGACGGACAGAAGGGCTTGAAGCGGCGAGACAATCGGCGGGCCTAGCTCCAAACAGCAGTGAAATTCGGAACCTGGCGATCAGTCTTTACCAGGAGGTTTATTCCACCGAGACGGAAATGGATACTTTGCTGACGATGACGCTGATGCGGGAAAATATTCCGCTTCACGCCGGCATACAACAGCTCGATAAACTTCTGGCCCTTTGCGCAGGGACCTATGCGTTTGATAAAACGCTCTCGGCACCGGCGAAAATCGGAGAGCTTGACAAAGAAAAACGAACACTCAAAGCAATCGTTAACGGCGAAGAAAAACACTATGATCCATCGATCATCAATCGTCTCGAACCTCTCGAAGCGGATGATTTTCGAGCGTTGGCGGTTTTTGAAGTTTCATCGCTCGAAGAGATGGCCAATGAAGATGCCGGCGAATTGATTCGCCTGGTGCTCAAAGCATACGGCCCGACCCTGAAATTCAGAGAGGCCAAAGCCTATCTCGCCCCGGTGATCAAATCCGGAACATGGGCCAAGTGGTGGCCTCAAGCCAAGCAGCAGATCAAACGCTCGCCTATCGTTGAGATGTCCGATGCGGCGCAGCCCACGTTTACATTACGCTCCAGACCTGTCACCTATGAGTTTCGCATTCGCGATCAGTTCGACGACGCCGATTCACTTGAAGCCAAGGTCCTGACGGTAATGGAATATCTTCGCGAAAAATCGGCAGATTCACACGCGGACGAACAATTGCTGAAATTTTTCAACACCACAATTCAGAAACTCGGATCAGTCTCGAAAAATCCGATCCTTCAACTTATCGCCCTGGCGACAGTGGATCAATTGTCGAAAAAATTCCCACAGATCGTTTCTCCTGCAGAATTTGATTTCGATCACATCGTTTCCTCGTCCGGTGATCTGGCGACAGCCATGAACGAAGTATACGACGATGATGTCGCGAAACTCGTGCTGACTTTTATTCGCCAGGTCAAACCCGATCAATGGTACGATCTGTTTGCAGCGATTCTTCCCGGAGCATCCGCCGGAGTTTGCGAATGGATCGCCGGACAATTGCTCGAACAAGGGGCGAAGGATTCATTCATCAATGCCGTGCGGATGATTTCCCAGTGGCCCGAACGTCATGTGCGGGCGATTGTCTGGTTATGGAAAGCGGTATGCACAGGCAAGTGCCCCGAACCGCTGGTGAATATCGATCATGCGACGATTCTCACCGGGTTGTTCACCGCGGCCCAGAGCTTAAAACGCAAACCCACCATCAGCGATCCGGAACAGCAAAAACGAATTCTCAACCAGATCCGAAATGCACTGGCTTCGAATAAATATGAACTGATTCGCAAGGTGATGAAATCCGCCAACAGAGATTACGCCAACTATATCAAAGACACCTACGCCCGCAACATGGGACTCAGCGACGCAGTCAAATCCGACATCAGAATGGTGCTTCGAGAAGTTCGACCCGAATTGTTTACAAAGGTCGTTTCCCCATGGGATGAAGATGTCGTCTATACGACCGAAGCGGCGTTCAATCGCAAAAACGAAGAATTGGCCAAATTGGTCAATGTCGATATCGCCCATAACGCCAAAACCATCGGCGAAGCGGCAGATCGGGGCGACCTTCGTGAAAACGCTGAATTCACCGCGGCACTGGAAGAGCGAGATCGTTTGACCGAACGGGCCTCACGCCTTCAAAGTGAACTCAAACGCGCGAAAATCCTCCATCGATCAATGGCGGAAACCGATTTCGTCACTATCGGCAGCAAAGTCAAAGCAAAAAATCTCTCGAACCATCAGATCCAAGATTTCTTGTTCCTGGGCCCCTGGGAAGCGAACCCGGACCGAGGCGTCTACTCATATCTGGCTCCACTGGCCCGTTCGTTCATGGGCAAAAAACAAGGCGAAACCGTCGTTCACAAAGCCGATGCCGGCGAATCACAGTGGGAAATCCTGGAAATAACTCCCGGAATCTAATCCATTCCAATGTTCATAAAAACAAAAAAATCGGCCGACCGTTAAAAAGCGATTGGCCGATTTTTTCATCGTTTCAACTTTCACCTATCTTATCGACCAGTTCCAGTTCTCGCAAACCACTGGCGACGATCGCAACGCTAAACCGGTGTCGAACTCCACGCATTTTGCACAACCCCACATCGCCCTGCTCGCAATAAAAATACATCAAATCCATTTCCAATATCTCTCGGCCATGATCGATTTTAAATTGGATCGGAATCTTAATCTCTTCGCCCCAATCCACCCGCGAACGAACCACATTCAAATCACGCGAACGAAATACACGGTCGTTTCCCCGCAGAATATACTGAAATGGTGTCGACATATTCACCGTCTGTCCATGCCCGGGCTCCACACGCAACTTTAATGTAAAACCATGACAATCCACGTTCACCGACCCCTGCTCAATCGTCTGCGAGATCGGAAACGTTCGATCCCGTGTAGCCCTTTGGCGAAGCCTGCTGAATCGCTGTTTGTTTTGATCCGGAAATTGAAGCGGCAACTCATAAACATCGTCGGTCCATAAATCCACGACACAAATTCGATGATTGTTCGTATCGGCAATATAAAGCTTGCCCCCGCCGAACGACACTCCACCTGGTTCATAAAATTGTTCAGCGCCTTTTTCCAAACTCCGCCCCGCACTGCCTGTTCCCAAATAACTCCGAAATTCACCGCTCTGAAGATCGACCGCTTTGATTTTATGATTATAAGTATCCGCCACATACAACGTTCGATTCGCCAACGCCACACCTAACGGATGTTGCAAACGGACGTTCTCCCCAAAACCATCTGCGTCACCGAAATCGAACAGATACCCTCCGCCAAGAGTGGTCACACATCCATCCCCCGCCAGATCGATCACTCGAATACTGCTTACTTCACTATCCGCGACATACAATCGTCTGCCGTCACCAACAATTCCCGATGGCTGAGCAAAAGCCGATTCTTCACGCGACGCATCGATCCGGCCCTCCTGACCCGTCCCGGCATACGCCCGAAGTTTCTGTGTCACAAGGTCCATCACCCAAATCTGATGCACCCCCGCCATAGCGATAAAACAACTATCCCCCACTACCGCCAAATCCCACGGCGAACTAATCGCCATATTTCTCGCTGGTCCGCTGCCGCGACAATAATATCCTTGCCTGCCCGTCCCTGCGATGGTCCGAACTTCACCCGACGAAAAATCCACTTCACGAATCGTATGGTTCTCCGTATCAGCCACCAACAGTTTATCGCGATACACCGCCAAACCCTGAGGACGATTAAATCGACAATCGGAAAATGAACCGTCAAGCCAACCCTGCACACCACTGCCGATGATCCATTCCACCCGACCATCCAAATCCGTTGCCAGAATCCGATGATTATTGGTATCCGAAATATAAATCCGATAACGGGCCATATCGACAACAACCTTGCCCGGATAGTTCAAATCCGTCAAAACGCGACGATCTTTTTCCAGCGATACAGGCAGGCGTTCATGATTTAAAACCCCACGCTTTTCATAACGATCCAGCATGACCTCCACAAATAAATCGATCTCATCGCGATTCCCCTCGCCGCTGAAGGTCGCGGCAATATTCCCTTCCGGGTCCAGCAACACCAGCGTCGGCCAGGCATGAACGCAATAACCTTGCCAGAGAGCAAAATTCTGATCGACAATCACCGGATGTTCGATCCCATATTTCAAAATCGCCTCACGAACATGCTGGGTCTCACGCTCATGAATAAACTTGCCCGAATGTACGCCGATCACCACAAAAGGCCGCCCCTTATATTTCTCTTCCAGATATTGAAGTTCCGGCAAAATATGCATGCAGTTAATACAACAAAACGTCCAGAAATCCAACAAAACAATCCGCCCTTTCAAATCATCCGAAGTCAAAGGCCTGCTGACATTAAGCCACGGATAATTTTCCGGCAACTCTGGCCCCCGAATACGATAACTCTCTTCGACTTTTTCAACACGCCTGACCACCTCGGCCCGTTCCGGTAAAACATGAATATATGACATCGTCCCCGCCTCCATTCGATTTCTGCCTCTGATAGAAATATCCATACGCTTCTCCGCGACCTCTGGAACATCATCCGCGACTATTTAGGGTTTGCTGAATAATTTCGAAGTTCTTATTTCACAAGATAATAGCTTTGCTTTATACTTGGGTGAGTGAACGGATTTCGGCTTCATTCGCTCCAAACCCTTGCACCTGGAGAAACCCAATGTATCGCAAAAACAACGCTAAACAGCTCACCTTCGAAA